>CADBLW010000118.1 GCA_902795625.1 uncultured Lachnospiraceae bacterium
GGATACCGGCCGTGCGCGGTCCAGCAGTAGCCCTCATACTCATCGAGACAGTAGAAGCGACCGACATCCTCGGGGAAACCGACGGCCTTGAAGGTTCCCATGTTCTTGCCGCTGGAGAAGACGTACGCACCCTTCATATCGGTGTTGATCTTCATGACCGTGCGCGCGACAAATTCCTTTTCGTCGAGCTGCAGGTCGGCAAGGACGGAGCGGAGCGGTGTCACAAAATATCTCCAGATGATCGGCTCGTCCGTAATCTCGGGGATTTTCCGCGTCGGGATCAGCTCGCCCTTGACCACTTCAAAGCTCTCCTTCAGGAATGCCTCGCACTCCTTCCGGGTATCGCGGCAGTCGAAGAACAGATGCAGCGCATAGTAATCCTTGTACTCCGGGTAGATCCCGTAGCCGGCAAAACCGCCGCCCAATCCGTTTGAGCGGTCGTGCATCGGCTTCATCGATTCCATGATGGCCTCACCGGTCATCTTGTTTCCTTCCTTTGAGATCACGGCGGCTATCGCACATCCGGACGGGATCCGGATCTCACCTTCCCGCATTCCAGCCATGGTTGGTTCCTCCCTTGTTTGTCATACCTTGTTTGTCATAAAGGTTCGCGAGCCAGAACTCGCGTTATAAACGAAAAAGAGCAAAGTCGACATTTCTGCACCGTTATGGTACAAAAATGAACGCCTTTGCTCATTTGTCCGCATTTTAATTCTTCAATGAGGATTTGTCAAGCGGTTTTTTTCGGCTTTTTATTTCACTCCTTTTTCTGCTTTTTGTCTGCTCCGGGTGAAAAAAGCATCTCTTTACCTTTTATCATAGGGAAATGATGATTAATCAATGTTTTCTTAGTACGCGCCGTTCATATCGTTCATGGCATCGTCACCGAAGGGGAACGTTCCGTCGAAGAAAGGGTATGCGCCGTCGAAGAAAGGATACTCACCGTCGAAGGGGGACTGGCCGTTCTGGCCGGACTGACCGGACTGGCCGTTCTTTCCATTCTGTCTCTGATTACCCTGGTTCGAGGAGTTGTCCTCCGTCGTCTTCTGACTGTTCGGAAGAGCGGACTGTCTGCGAACTGCGAGCGTTACTTTGATCTCAAGAGTCTCACCCTTGCGGTAGATCGTGAGCGTCACCACGTCTCCCTCCGAACCTGCCCTGATCAGGCTGACAAGCTCTTCGGTGTTAGCGACTTCCGTGCCGTTCACCTTGGTGATGACGTCATTTTCCTGAAGACCTGCCTTGTCGGCCGGGCTGTCTGCCTCGACGCTTGCAACTGCTGCACCGGAGAGACCGAAGGCCTGATACTGGCTGTCAAGATCGTAGACCGAGACACCGATATAGGTCTTTTCGATATAGCCCTTCTCGATGATGTCCTTGATGATGTCGATGACACTGTTCATCGGGATTGCAAAGCCCACATTGTCGATGGACGCCGTTCCCGAGAAACCGCTGCTGGAATACTTGGCGTTGGTGATGCCGATGACCTCACCGTAGGAGTTGAACAGAGCGCCGCCGGAGTTGCCGGAGTTGATCGCGCAGTCCGTCTGGATCAGCGTCATTGCGTTGTTGTTGATGGTAACCTTGCGGTTCAGTGCGCTGACATCTCCGTGAGTGAGAGAGAAGGTAAGCTCTCCGAGAGGATTGCCGATAGCCACTACACTGTCGCCTACCCGGAGGCCGTCGGAGTCACCGACCACAACCGTCTGCAGGCCCTTGGCCTCAACCTTCAGAACCGCGATGTCGTTGCTCTCGTCATAGCCCACAAGCGTTGCGTCATAAGAAGTGTCGTCGTAGGTTGTCACCTTGATCTTGTCTGCACCTTCCACAACGTGGTAGTTGGTCACGATGTAACCGTCACTCGTGAGGATAAAGCCGGATCCGGAAGCCGCTGCGGTGGTCTTGTAACCGAAATAGTTCGTCGTCGAGGTTGTGGTGATACCCACCGTCGCGTTCACGTTGGCTTCGTAGATGTCCGCCGCCGAAAGTTCCTTACCTGTGGAAACTGCGGTCGTCTCTACCTTCGCGTTGCTTCTGGTTCCCACAAGGATCTCCGAAACTCTGTCCTCGTCAGCCTCAGCGACTGCCGCCGTATTGTTTCCGGACCATTTTCCGTACGCTGCCATACCGCCGGCGCCGATCAGGCCTCCCAGGAGGGAGCAGCCGAGTGCCAGAGCCAGAACTCCGGCAAATCTCTTCCTGCGCGGCTTTGCCGCGGTTTCCTCAGCAGCCGTCGTAACGACCGGAGCAGCAGTCTGCGGATATTCCGTCCATGCAGGGTACTCATTCATTGTATTCATAGTGTTTTCAGTATTGTTCAACATTGTAAGCATCTCCTTTGCTTGGTTCTTGACTGCATTGTAACGATGCTTACTTAAATGAACCTTAAAGCGGAAAACTTTTTTCAGTTTTTTCTGAAATGCGGATTGGTGTTATCCGGGAAAGCTCGCCGTCACCACGAAAGACTCTCCGTCGGGGGACGTGGCACCGATCTTTCCGCCGTGACCGTTGACGATCGCCTGCGCCATCGAAAGGCCGATGCCGTGGCCGCCGGTCTCGGAGTTGCGGGACGCGTCCGTGCGGTAGAACCGGTCAAAGACGTGGCGGAGATTTTCCTCGGTCACCGGCGTGCTGCACTTGTTTCCTACCCAGAGAAGCACATGGCGTCCCTGCTTCTGCAGGTTCAGCTCGATCCGGCTGCCCTTCGGCGAATATTTTACGGCGTTGTCCAAAAGGATCGACACAAGGCGGGAGATGGCCTTGTCGTTTCCGCACAGGGAAACCATGGGCTCAATCCCGCACACCAGCTCCTTCTCCTGGGAAGCGGCGAGGGTACTAAACGGTGCGGCCGCATCCGTGACGACCTCCGAGAGCGGAAAATCCACCATCGGAAGTGTTCCGCCTGCTTCCTCCATGCGGGAGAGATACACGAGATCGTTGGTGAGATCCCGCAGTCGTCCGGTCTGCTGCCGGATGTCCGAGAGGGACTCATTTTCCCCGATATCCATCTCCAGAACATCCACGTTGGCGCTGATGATCGTGAGGGGGGTCTTGATCTCGTGACCCGCGTCCGTGATGAAACGCTTCTGCCGCTCGTAGCTCTCCGCGACAGGGCGCACGAACCGGTGGGACAGAACGCAGATGATGACTGCGGTAACGACATACCCGATCAGGGCGATCAGAATGCTCTGGAAGACGAAGTCGTGGAACAGGTCGAGCTTTCGTCCGCAGTCGAGGAACGTGATGCGCATGTATTGTCCTTCCGTGACGAGCATGTACCGGAAATCCTCGACAAATCCGCCGTCCGCTCTGTCA
>CADBLW010000119.1 GCA_902795625.1 uncultured Lachnospiraceae bacterium
AGGTTGCCGGTATCGGCGGGGACAGACAACTTCTTCGTTGTGCCGTCGGAAACATTCGCTGCGCCGTCGGCCTTCTTCTCTGTATCATCGGACGCCTCCGTTGTTCCGTCGGCCTCCGGTCCCGCGTAATACAGGCACAGCATGGTGATGTCATCGAACTGCGGAGCATCGCCGACGAAGTCTTCGATGGCTTTCTTTACGCTGCCGCATATGTTCCTGCAGGCATCCTCGCCGGTCCCGAACGAAGAACTGAGGACCTCGAGGAGACGGTCGTTGCCGAACAGCGCTTCCGACGCGTCCGTGGCTTCCGTCACGCCGTCGGTGTAGAGGAACAGAAGATCGCCGGGCTCCAGCTGAAGCGTCTGCTCGCGGTACGGGATGCCCTCCATGGCGGCGAGCGCCAGGTTTGCTTTCTGCGTGATGAACGATGCGTGTCCGTTGCGGATCAGTACCGGCGGGTTGTGACCGGCGTTTACGAAGCGGACAAGTCCGGTGTCCGTGTTCAGGAAGCCCGTCCAGGCGGTGATGAACATCTCCGCGTCATTTCCGTCGCAGAGCTTGTCGTTGGCGTTGGCAGCGACATCCGCGGGGGCGTCGCCTCGCTCCGCGTAATCCCGGAGCACGGTCTTGCCGGTCATCATGAACATTGCGGCGGGAATACCCTTCCCGGACACGTCAGCGACGAGGAAGGCAAGTTCGTTGTCCTCGAGAAGATAGAAATCGTAGAAGTCGCCGCCGACCTCCTTTGCGGTGTCCATCGTGGCGTACAGGCTGAAGTCCGTGCGGTCCGGATACGGCGGGAATACGGACGGAAGCGCCGACTGCTGGATATTCTTGGCGAACGCCAGCTCCTCGTCGATCCTTGCCGCTGCCGCCGCGATGTACTGCTTCAGGGTGCTCACGGTCGCGTTGATATCGTCGGACAGAGAGGCAAATTCCGTGTTGGAGCGAACGTCAACGCGCTCCTCCAGATCACCGTCCGTGATCTTGGAGAGGGAGAGGTTGACCTTGTTGATGTTGTTGACGACGAGCTTGCGCACCAGCAGGAAGATCGCCGCGAACAGCGTCAGGAAGACAAGCACCTCGAGGATCGCCGTGAGGCGGACGGAGGTGTCTCGCTGGAGAAGGATCTCATTTTCCGGAAGAACCGCCACGATATAGTAGCCTTCGGAAAATACGTACATACACGAACACTCATCTCCGTACACCGTCGCGCGGAACACTTTCTTCTCCGGCATCGTGGGAGTGTCGATCCAGATTCCGGTCACATCCAGGTTCTGATCTTCATTGTTGTTGCGGTCGCTGACGATGTTCCAGTCCTCGTCCGCGATGATGATGCAGCCGTTCTCGCCGACATGGCGGTTGCGCGTTGCGCCGACGATGACGTGGTCGATGTCGCGCTGGAAGCGGTCCGCGTCGTAGGCGACTTCAACAAAACCGCCGTTTGCGAGACAAACGCCGGCGTATTTGCGGTACAGGGAAGGATCGTAGGTGGTCGGCTGATAGCTCTGGACATACTCTTTCGCGCTTCCGTCCAAAAGGCCGAGGAACTCGCCGGACTGTCTGCCGGAATGCATGTCAAAATTCAGGAACTCGGGATGCGTAGTCGCGTAGATGATGCCGTCGGCATTCACAAGGTTGACCTCAGAGATATCGTAGTGAGCCAGAAGGCTCGCAAGACCGGCGTCATCCGTCGCGGCTCCGTTATCGATCTCTGCGGCGATGGTGCGGGTGAGAGACAGGAGGTTGGCGTCGGACGCATCGATGACATCCTGACGCACATCCTGGATATTGAGGCGCAGAAGATTGGCGGCATTCCGCTGTGACAGCCGCGTCTGCAGCGTCCATAAATAAACCATGGACACGGCAAATGCCACGGACACGATCAGGAAGAGCCACCGAAGAAAGGTGCCGGAAATGGTTCGCTTCTGCATCGTCGAAACCTCCGTCAGCGCGAGATCACTCGATGTTCAGGATTTCGGAGAAACCGGTGATCTCGAAAATCTCCATGATTTCCGGGCGCACGTTGATCAGGCGCATAACGCCCTGCTTCTTCATCGTCTTCTGGGTGGAGAGCAAAAGACGCAGACCGGCGGAGGAGATGTACGTGACACTGTCCATATCGACGGTCAGATCCGCGATCCCGTCCAGCGAGTCGCGAAGCACGCCTTCCAGCTGCGGGGAGGTGTTGTAGTCCAGACGCCCCTCCAGAATGACGGTCAGCTTCTGATTTTCCTTGGTAGTGCTGATGTTCATAGGACTCCTTTCTTGCGGGCGAAACCCGCAGGAGAGAGTAGTAATCCGGCGGGGGTGCCGGAGCAGACCCCGCCGGTGCAGTTCATGAATTGTTGCCGGACCGGCCGGTGTTACGGTGTCAGTCTCGAAGGTCCACGGAAGAGGAACATAGCCTCCTTGATCGGAAGACCGAGAAGAAGCATCGTGAGACGGTCAACGCCGATGCCGAAGCCGCCGTGAGGCGGGCAGCCGTACTTGAAGAACTCAAGGTAGAACGCCACGTCCTTGCCGAGACCCTTCTCTTCGGCCTGCTTCTTCAGCACCTCATAGCGATGCTCACGCTGTGCGCCGGTGGTGATCTCAACGCCGCGCCAGATCAGGTCGTAGCCCTGCGGCACGCCGTTCTCGTCACGCATGTGGTAGAACGCGCGCTTCTCTGCGCTGTAGTCGGTGATGAACAGGAATTCGTGGCCATAGTGCTTCTTCACCCAGTCGTAGCTGAGGTGCTCAGCCTCGGTGGTGAGGTCGCCCTTTTCCTCGTCGGGAACGGTGTAGCCGTACTCTTTCTCGAGGGCGTCATACAGATCGGCGAGCTTTACACGCGGGAACGGTGTCGTCGGAACGATGATCTCCGCGTCGAAGTCCTCCGTGGAAAATGTCTCCTTGATCTTGTCGCCGTATTTTTCCTTGACCTTGGCGAGAGCGCTCGTGAGGAGCTCCTCCTCAAACTTCATCACATCCTCGAAGGAGTCGATGTAGCTGAACTCGATATCGAAGCAGGTGAACTCGGTGGCGTGCTTGCTCGTGAACGACTTCTCGGCGCGGAACACCGGGCCTACCTCGAAGTAACGCTCGAAGCCGCTGGCCATGGCCATCTGCTTATAGAACTGCGGGCTCTGCGCAAGGTATGCGTTCGGCAGGTTATAACTCGGAAAATAATCAAGACGGAACACGTCCGCACCGGACTCGGAAGCCGCGCCGATCAGCTTCGGGGTGTGTACCTCGATGAAGTCGCGGTCCAGGGCGAAATCGCGAAGGGCGCGCACTAAAGCGGTCTGTGCCTTGAACATCAGCTGGTTGGCATCCGTGCGGAGGTCGATCCAGCGGTAGTCGATGCGCTGGTCGATGGAGGAGCGCTCCACCGCAGCCTTCTTCTTCGTCGCGGGGATGTAGTCGCGCGCGATCGGCAGCGGCGCCGCAACGGAATCGATCGAGATCGAGGTCGGGATGATCTCAATGCCGTTCAATTTGACGAATTCGCTGAGCTTGACGATACCGGTCACGGAAACGACCGTGTCCTGTGTGATCTGCGCGAGGGTATCTGCCCACTCGGGGTGAAGCTCCTTCTCGATCGTCACCTGCACCTTGCCGGTGATGTCCTTGATGACGAGGAATGCCATCGATTTGCCGTCACGGAAATTTTCCGTAAAACCGCGCACAAGCACTTCCTGCTCGGCCTTCGCGGCCACGTCGCGGATGTATGTTCTCTCCATAATCAGTACTCCTTTATTCTGCGGGCATTATCCGCCCGAAATCTGTCCTTAATTGTATAACAACGGCAGTGTTTCGTCAATGAAGGATTTGCGCGTTCGGGGGGCGGAAGGACGTGCTGCGGGAAGCTTTTCCGAACCCGAGTGACAGAACGGCTTTCCTATGGTATAATTTTCCTAGATAACCGGGGAAAATACCGGCAGTTGTTCAATAAGGGGGAGACATGATACTTAACATGCGTGATCTGGGCGGTATCCGCACCGCTGACGGGAAGACGATAAGGCAGGGCTGCCTGGTCCGCTCGGCGAAGTTAGAGAAGGCTGAGGAGCAGGACCTTGCGGGGATTTCCGAGGTGATCGATCTGCGGACGCAGGGGGAGAGGGAGGAGATCCCGGATCTTCTGTGCGGCAGGGCGGTGCAGGCAATCCCGATCTTCGACAATGTCCGCTCGGGTGTCAGCCACGAGCGGGAGGCAGAGCAGAAGGCGGAGCGGAAAGGCCCGCCGGATATGGGCTCGTTGTACATCTGGATGATGCGGGAGCACAGGGACTCCTTTGCGAAGGTGCTCACGGCGATCATGCGGCATGATTATTCCGAAGGGGCTGTCCTGTGGCACTGCACGGAGGGAAAGGACCGCTGCGGTCTGACGACGGCGCTGATCCTCGAGCTTCTCGGCGTGGACCGGACAACCATCATGGAGGACTACCTCAAGACCAACAAGGTGAGCATCCCGAAGGCGATGGGCATTCGGGAGCGTGTCCGCATAGAACGCGGCGACGAGGTCGCGGAGAGCGTGTATCGTGCATTTATCGCGGAACGGGGCTATCTGGAAGGCGCCTGGAAGGTGATGGATGAGGACGGGCACTACATGGAATCGCTGGGATTGTCCGAGGAGGACGTTGCGCGGTTTAAGGAGACGGTTTTGGAGTAGTGTCTGAGGGATTGAAAAGAGAATTGATCTGGCAGTTGCCGCGTCGGTTTATTCGGAAAATAAGGCTCCGACGCGAGAGTATCCTCGGCGAAAGGAGGGCAGGTTTGTGAACCGGAGCTTGTTTGTGAAACGAATATTATATATACCACTGGCGGCATTTGCGGGCGTCTTGCTGGCGCTTCTGCTGACTGTCGGCTACGCGGCTGCGGAGTCGGATTCCGACTACCTCTTTGACGGTGAGGGGACGTACTATATCACCGGTGTGAGGCTCGGTGTGAACCTGACCTACCGCGAGGGGAGCTCCCAGCTGAGCCTCTCGGACGGGAAACTCAGTGAGAAGAGGGATTGCACGCGCTTCCGTCTGGAGGCCTGCGGACCGAACCGGTATGTGATCCGGCCGGAGTGCGCGTCGTATGTATATCTGACATACGGTTACTCAGAACAGCTTGTCGTCGAGAGGGACGGGGCCGGTGAAGTGCCGGACAAAGGGCAGTGGCGTGTCGTGCCGAAACCGGGCGGCGTGCAGCTTGTGAATGTCGCAAACGGGCATGTGCTTGTCACCTACGGCCTTGAGGCAGCGCTCAAGTCGGCGGAGGAGGCGGAGCAGGTGGCGGACGGCGACACCTCGCTGTGGCTTCTTGTGAAGACCGCCTGCTACGGCACGGACGAGAACGCGCAGGTGAGGGAACTGCAGGTTGAGGAGAAGACCGTTGAGAAGGCGGTCACGAGGTCGTCGGCGACATCATTTTGCGACCTGTTCGGATTTTCCTGGGGACCGTTCTCGCGGCCGGCGGACTTTGCATTTTCCGTAGAAGAGCCCGGGGTCATGGCAGTCTCCGGAGACGGGATCATCACCGTGAAGGAAAATGGGACGGCAACGATCACCGCGCGGCACAAATACACGGGGCAGAAGCTGTCGGCGACGCTCCGCGTGAGCAACAACGCGATCATCATCGTTCCGGGCTTTATGGGCTCGGAGCTGAAAAATTCGGACGGTGACAAGATCTGGAGCGAGTCTCTTCTGTCGGAACTGTCGAACGGCATCAGCATCTCGGCGCTGTCGAAGTTCATGGATCTGGCATCGCCGTCGTCGAAGGACGGGATCAC
>CADBLW010000120.1 GCA_902795625.1 uncultured Lachnospiraceae bacterium
CGGTGCCGGAGGTCACGAAGTTTCTCTCGTGGCCGACGCACACGAGCGTTGATTTTACGAGGAAACTCCTGACGGATTGGGTCTCGTATTATGAGGACGGAAAGACATACAACTGGGGCATTACCCTGAAGGGCGAGGACCGGGTGATCGGCAACATCGCGGTTGTCGAGCGGGACGAGAGGACCTGCTCGTACGAAGTCGGTTACTGCCTGGGTAATGCGTACTGGGGCAGGGGGATCATGCCGGAGGCGCTGAGGGCGGTGATCCGCTACCTCTTTGAGGGCGAGAGCGACTTGCAGCGCGTCTATGCGACGCACGATCTTCGCAACCCGAAGTCAGGGCGTGTGATGCAGAAGGCCGGCATGCATTTTGACGGCATTTTGCGAGGCTCGAAGAAGAACATGCAGGGGATCCACGACACGGCGTACTATTCGGTGCTCCGAAGCGATCTGGTGACGCAGGAGCAGTACGAGGCATTGTTTATGGAGATGCACCCGGACTTTTTCGAGCGGGATTATGTCCGAAACGTTCCGGAGAATGAGAGTGCTTCGGAGCAGATGCTGCGTCTTCAGGAGTTCGACCAAAACTGCTATGGGAAGGAGTTCCCGGGCAATGTAACGTTTGGCTTCTACGACGGCGATCTTGAGGAGCTGCGGGCAGCCGTGGCGACGGTGGTAGAGCATTGGCCGCAGTTTTTCTCGGAGAACAGCAGGATCTACTGCGGGTTCGTCGACGGAAAAGTAGCGAGCTTTTGCATGATCGAGGACTTCGGCGAGCATGAAGTAAACGGCATGAAATGGAAGATCGGCGGACCGGGATGCGTCGGAACTTTGGATGCGTACCGCGACCGCGGCATCGGCCTCACGATGGTCCGCAATGTGACACAGATTTTGCGGGAAGAATTGTACGATTACAGCTATATCCACTACACCTATGAGACACAGTGGTACGGCAAGCTCGGTTACAGGACCGTACTGCAGTGGAACGGGAAAGGTTTTGTGAGATAGTGATCATTTAGAAAAAATGGTACAGCGGTTGCACGTGTGTCAGGAGGAAACAGTGATGAGGATTGTGAAGACAACACTTGCGCGAGGACATATGTTGTTCGCACTTGCAGACGGACGGTATATGTACGTTCAGGGCGAGATGACGCTGGGCATGAAGTTTTATGCGGATAAAGGCTTTGCTTGGTATTGGATCGAGGAGCCTAAGCGAACGATCTATCTGTTGAGTGATGCCGATATCATCAGGCAGGTCACGGACGGGGAGAAGGACGAACTCGCCGTGGCGATCACGGAGTACTACCGCGATAAGGAATTTCAGGTTATCGTGGATTGACGGTGTGTTTGGAACTATAAAGGATGAGACAAGGGGGAGTTCTATGGCAACGGATTGTGGCTTTTCCAGGGACAATGACTGGTTTCGCTATCGCACCGGAGCGATCCTGGTGCGGGACGGCAAGATGCTTTTCGTAAAATCCATGTACGGAGGTTACTACTACATGGTCGGCGGCGGAGTGCATACCGGAGAGACTTCTTCGGAGTGCGTCGAGCGCGAGACGTTCGAGGAGACCGGCGCGCATTGTACGGCGAACCGGATCGCGATCATCACGGAAAATCTGTTTCGCGGCCATGACGGCGCGATAGACGGCAAGAACTGCCATGTGCTGGAGTTTTACTACCTGATGGATGTACCCGATGACGCAGTATTTTACGAGGTAAACGACGAGGGAGAACGCCTGGACTGGGTGCCGATCGAGGACATCCCGAAGCAGGATATCCGTCCGGCATTCCTTCGGGAGCGGCTTTCGGAAGTATTCGCGGGAGCGCCGCTGATGCATGTGATCAACCGGGAAACGAGGGACCTATGACAGAAAAACAAACCATAGCAGTAGAGTATTACAATAAAGGACTGCACTGCTCCCAGGCCGTGCTTGCGGCGTTCGCGGGGAAGTGCGGGATCTCGGAAGAGACGGCGATCCGTCTGGGGTCCTGTTTCGGGAGCGGTATGCGGAAGGGTTACGTATGCGGAGCATGCTCCGGCGCGCTGATGGTGCTGGGGCTTTTGTACGGCGAGACCCGCATCGGAGACAAGGAGGAGCGCCTGCGTTCCAATCGGTTGAACGTGTTGTATGTGGAACGCTTTGCGCAGGCGAACGGGACGTGCATCTGCAACGAACTTCTGGGATGCGATATCGCCACGCCGGAAGGCGCACAGCATGCCCGAGACAACGGACTTTTCCGGGAGTTCTGCCCTAAGATGGTCGAGAGTGCGGTTGAGATCCTGGAGGGGATCATCGCGGAGATCACAGAGAAAGAAAAAACGAAGGAGATATAAAAGCATGATACTGTATGACGGTCGGCCGGAGAGCACGGAGGGGCGTCTGCCGCGCGAGGTGAGGACTTACGACTATCTTGACAAACTCGGGATCGGGTATCAGAGAACCGACCACGAAGCTGCGAATACGATGGAGGCCTGCAACGAGATCGACGCGATCCTCGGGGTGATCATCTGCAAGAACCTCTTCCTGTGCAACCGGCAGAAGACAAATTTCTATCTGCTGATGATGCCGGGCGACAAGAAGTTCAAGACCAAGGAGCTCTCGGCGCAGATCAACTCGGCACGGCTGTCGTTCGCGGAGCCGGAGGATATGCTAAAGTACCTCGACATTGAGCCGGGCGCGGTGAGCATCATGGGACTGATGAACGATAAGGATCATGCAGTGCAGCTCCTGATCGACGAGGATGTGCTTAAGGACGAGGAGCTTGGTTGTCATCCGTGCGTGTGCACCTCAAGTCTGCGGCTGAAGACGAAGGATGTGATCGAAAAATTCCTGCCGTCCACCGGCCACACCTACAAGACGGTGCATCTGGTCGGGGAAGACTGAGAAGCGATGTCGGCATTTTCGAAAATACAAAGAACAGCGAGGGGAATACAATGAGACTGATCTTGGTGCGTCACGGAGATCCGAACTACGAGCTGGATTGCCTGACGGAACTTGGGCACAGACAGGCGAAGGTGGTTGCGGAACGGCTGATGGAGGAGGGAATTCAGAAAATCTTCTGCTCGCCGCAGGGGCGCGCACAGCAGACAGCGAAGCCGTTTGCGGAGCTGTCGGGGCTCGAGGAGATCGAGACGCTTGATTTCATGCGTGAGATCCGGTTCGGAAGCCTTGATAATCTGTACATGGCGGGAAATCCGTGGATGTGCTCCTTTGAATTGATGCATGAGGGCGTGAACCTGCAGGATCCGGACTGGCGTGAATTTTCCGACTTTGTCAACAATACGGCGACGGTGGATGTCGGTACGGTTCAGGCCGGAGTTGACGGCTGGCTGGAGACGCTCGGCTACAAACGCGAAGGGCTGTACTACCGCTGCACGAACGAGACCGACGAGAAGAAGACGTACGTTTTGTTCAGCCACGGCGGCTCCTCGACAGCGCTTCTGTCGCGCGTGTTCAACATTCCGTTCCCGCACATGTGTGTGATGTTCGGACATGTTCCGCACACCTGCATCACGTCGCTTCGGTTTGATCGCAACCCCGGCGTACTGTCGATGCCGATCCTCGAGTACTCGGTGGACGCAAGGCATTTGAACGTGTTTAAGGAAGGCATGACCGGATCGGTGGAGCGGGCGCAGAGCTAACTCATCGGTTCAGGTCTGTACATAAGATCGGGTTGCGAAAACCCGGAAAGGATGATGAAAATGGTAATGTTTTTAAGACTTCGGAATATCTGATCGCGTGAGACCGTTGATGAATGGTTTCATGCCCTGAGTGACTTGTGAAACTATGAAATCAAAAGGAGAAAACAAAATGATATTCCAGGACAATATAATCAAACAATACTTGAAAAATGTGTACTTTATCGCGGGCACGCCCTGCGGCGGCAAGACGACCGTATCAAGGGCGCTTGCAAAGAAATACGGGATTACGGTGTACGATATCGACGAGCGTTTCCCGGAGCATCAGGCAATGTCGGATGCGGTTTCGCAGCCGGCGATGAATAGGAATTTCCGCGATGCCGATGAGTTCTTCGGGCGGAGCGTCGAGGAGTACAGGGCGTGGCTTCTTCAGAACACGAGGGAGCAGCTGGATTTCGTGCTTCTTGATCTGATGCGGCTCTCGAAGGATCAGATCGTGCTTTGCGACTGCCATCTGACATTGGAGCAGGCAACGCAGATCACGGATCCCGCGCATGTGGCGTTTATGCTCAGAAAGCCGGAAAATCTTGTGGACGAATATTGCAACCGCTCTGACCATCAGGGCTTCAGCGATTTCATTCACAGCGCGACAGATTTTGAGAAGGCGAAGGCCA
>CADBLW010000121.1 GCA_902795625.1 uncultured Lachnospiraceae bacterium
CATCCTGCCTCTTTTGTTGTCCGCGAAGACCGACGCGGCCGAGCTGGTCGGGCTCGAGATACAGCCCGAGAGCGCGGATATGGCGCGCCGGAGCGTGGAGATGAACATTGCGATGCAGGAGGAGGCAGCGGCGGTGCAAGACGCGGACGGGGTGACTGCACAGGAGGCAGCACGAGACGCGGCCGAAGCAGCATTGCCGCAGGACGCGGCAGCGGCCACCACCCGCATTGTTGCCGGGCGCGTCCGCATCGAGCAGGGAGACCTGAAGGAGGCCTCCGCATTGTTCGGGCGGTCACGCTTTGACGTGGTGACATGCAATCCGCCGTATATGATCGGCGGCCATGGGATCGTGAATCCCGCGGATGCCAAGGCGATCGCGCGCCACGAGGTGCTGTGCACCCTGGATGACGTGGCGCGGGAGGCGGCAGCGGTGTTGGTGCCCGGCGGGCGCCTGTACATGGTGCACCGGCCGTTCCGCCTGGCGGAGCTGATGACGACCATGAGCCGGCACGGCCTGGAGCCGAAACGGCTGCGGATGGTGCATCCGCAGGTCGACCGGGAGCCGAACCTCGTGCTGATCGCATGCGTGCGCGGCGGCAAGAGCGGCCTGACCGTCGAGAAGCCGCTGATCCTTGCGGATGAGAGCGGGGAGACGACGGCGGAAGTGAAGGAATTATACGGGTTCTGAGATTTTTTTCACAACAATTCAGAACGAACCATACGGGTTTTGATGACCCCATTTTCCACAAAACAGAACGAATGTCACGGCGTTCGGACATGGCGCGGTTGGATCTGCGACGGTTCCCTTCCGTGGTTTCCGCAGTACAGCGCGATGGAAACGCAAGCTGTGCGAGGAAGCATGCGAGTAGGCGCGAAGCGCCGTGGCCACTTGGAATCCGCGCGAACAAATCGGTCGTTTCGAGGACTGTTTGAGCGAAGCGAGTTCCGCAGAAACGACCGTGATTATGAGTGAGCGCGGGATTCTTAGTGGCCTGGAGCCGCTGACGAGCACACTTGTGTTTTTCTGTCGCGCTAAGGAGCAACGGCAGGGAACGGAAGGAGGAGCCAACATGTTGTATCTGGTGACAACGCCCATCGGTAATCTGGAGGATATGACCGCACGCGCGATCCGCGTGCTCTCCGAGGTTGACCTGATCGCGGCGGAGGATACGAGAAATTCAAAGAAACTACTGTCTCATTTTGCGATACATACGCCGATGACAAGCTATCACAACAACAATCGTTTCGACAAGGGGCGGGAACTTACGGAGATGCTCGTCGCGGGCAAAAACATCGCGGTGATCACCGACGCGGGCATGCCCGGCATCAGCGACCCCGGCGAGGAGCTTGTTAAGATGGCGCAGGAGGCCGGCGTGGAAGTGACCGCGGTGCCGGGGGCGTGCGCGTGCGTGACGGCGCTGACGATCTCGGGCATGCCGACGAGGCGCTTCTGTTTCGAGGCGTTCCTGCCGACGGAGAAGAAGGAGCGCGCCCGTGTGATGGAGGAATTGAAGCGTGAGACGCGCACCATCGTGATGTACGAGGCGCCGCACCGGCTGGCGAAGACGCTGGCGGAGCTGGCGGGGGAGCTCGGCGGCGGGCGGAAGGTGAGCATTTTACGCGAACTCACGAAGCTGCACGAGAGCCGCTATATCGCGACGCTCGCGGAGGCAGCGGAATTTTACGAGGAAAATCCTCCGAAGGGCGAGTGCGTGATCGTGATCGAGGGCGTGGACCCGGAGGAGGCGAAGCGCGCCGAGCAGGCGTCGTGGGAGGAGCTGACCATCGCGGAGCACGTGGCGATGTACGAGGCCCAGGGCATGGACCGCAAGGAGGCGATGAAGGCCGTCGCGGCCGACCGCGGGATCGGAAAGAGAGAGGTGTACCAGGCGCTTTTGCAGTAAATCCTTTGAAAAATGACAAAACAAGCACTCGAAAACCTCTTAAAAATGACAAAATAGGGTGCAAAAATCCTCTTAAAAATGACAAAACCAACCGCTAAAATCCCTTGAAAAATGACAATCCGTGTTGTATAATGCCCATAAATCAAGGCGTTTTCGGACATAGACGAAGAAAGGGTATTAACTATGCTGACAAGAGACCTTTGGGACGAGCTTGTGCGATGGAAGGAAAGGAAGCATCACCCGTTGGTGATTCAGGGCCTTCGTCAGACAGGGAAGACATATATTGCGAAACAATTCGGGGAGGCGGCGTATGAAAACACCGTCTATCTTGATCTGCGGGCGAGTAAAAGCGTGCACTCCGCATTTTCAAATGATTTTTCGGTCGATCAGATGGTGATGTCAATCTCTGCAGCAGTGCCTTCGGCGAGATTTATCCCCGGAAAGACGCTGGTAATACTCGATGAGATCCAGGACTGCCCGGATGCCCGCAGCTCGTTGAAATATTGGGATCTGGACGGGAGATATGATGTCATTGCGACGGGGAGCTTCCTCGGCGTGAAGGGATTTCGCGAGCCATATAAGCGGGGGACTCCGGTCGGGTATGAGGAGCCGATCACCATGTATCCGCTGTCGTTCCGGGAGTTTCTGTTGAATACCGGGATGAATGCAGACGTTCTTGCGTACGTCGGAGACTGTCTTCGGGAGCAAAAGGCGGTCGAGCAGACAATCCACGAGAGCATGCGAGCGCTGTATCTGCAGTACCTTATTGTCGGCGGCATGCCGGAGGCGGTTAACGCATTTTTCGAAACCCACGATGTCAACGCGGTTCGGAAAATCCAGCGGGGAATTCTTGCCTCCATCAGCGATGACTTCGGACGATACCGTGATGCTAACGGAAATGAAGCGGTTAACGAAGTGTTGAAACTTCGCGCAGAAGCATGCCTTCGCTCAATGCCTGCGCAACTTTCAAAGGAATATAAGAAATTCCAGTACAGTCTGGTAAATGTCAAGGGGCACTCGCCGGAGAAAGCGGACGGATTGCAGTACCTGGAGGATGTCGGTCTGATCATGCGTGCATATAACACGCGAGAACTTTCGTATCCGCTGGAGGGGGTAAAGATCCCGACGGAGTTTAAGGCGTATTTTACGGATGTGGGACTCCTTGCTTCGCAGCTCGGGAATGATATCGCGGCCCGGATCCTCGCCGGGGATCTCAGCGCGTATAAAGGCGCGATCGCGGAAAATATGGTTGCCGCCGCGTTTCATGTCGCCGATCGTGAGCTGTACTATTTTCACGCTCCAAGCGGGTCTCCGGAACTCGATTTTCTGTATGAGGACTGCGGAAAAGTTACGATCGTGGAGTGTAAATCAACCAATAATCGCGCGACAAGCATGAAAAATGTGCTTGCGCACCCCGAGAAATACGGTGCACATCCCGCGGTTAAATATTCTGACACCAATGTCGGTTCGGGCCCCGGGTTTGTGACATATCCACTGTATGCCATAGGTTTTCTTGAGAGGCCGTCCGCTTCGAATGTGATCGAAGCCATAGATGTCTCTATGCTTACGGTGCCGGAAAAGGCGGATTGAAGCGCTTTCGCAGCGCTTCCGAAGAGTAACAAATTAGATTTGCACTAACCGCAAAAGAATGCTATACTGACAGATACTGGGTTATCATGCCTTGCCATGAGCCCGTTTCACGCAGAGTACACGGCAATGAGGCCGCGGAGTAACCTTAGGGGGCGCCATGAACGATTTCTGGAGATTTCTGATCGGTCTGGTCAAGTTAACATTGTTCGTCGGGGTGGTGGCGATTTTCTATGCGCTGCAGGCAATCCACAATCCGGCGATCCGGGCTGATATCAAGAGCGCGGCCGTCACGGTCAGCGTGTTTATCGTCGTCCACATCATGTTCATGGCTATTTACGGCGGCTATGACATCGGCAAGAAGAGTAAGAAAAATGTGCAAAACAGTGCATTTATCATCACCTGGCTGACCGACCTCGTCACGTTCGTGTGGATCTGCGCAACGACGAAGGTCATCACGGACGGCAGCCTTCTGCTGAGCAGCCTCGGCATGCTTCTGTTCACGGTGGCGGCCCAGGGCGTCCTGACGCTCGCGCTGGTGCGCCTCGGTTTTGAGATCTATTATTACGCGACGCGCAACAGCCACACGCTGTACGTCGTCAACCTCGACACGGACCAGCCGAAAATGCTCGACAACATCCGCAACCGTGCGAGCCAGATCCCCGGCGACAAGGTCGTCTCCTACACCGAGCCGTGGCTTCGGGAGGAGATCGAGAAGTTCGACAACATTTTCCTCAGTGATATTCCCATCGAAACGCGTCGGAAAATCGTGGAATACAGCTACGGGCGCGGCAAGAACATTCTCTTCACGCCCGAGATCTGCGATATCGTCGAAGTGACCAGCGAATACCGTATGTTCGGTGACGCGCTGATCTTCGCGTCCGCCAAGACGGAGCTGACGCTTGCGGAGCGCTTCTTAAAGCGCGCTTTCGACATCTTCGGCGCGTCGATCCTCCTGATCCTGACTTCGCCGCTGTTTCTGATCAGCGCGCTGATGATCAAGCTTGACGACCACGGCAAAGTATTTTTCACGCAGCTTCGCGCCACCAAGGGCGGCAAGCCCTTCAAGATTTATAAATTCCGCACGATGATCGAGAGCGAGGCAACGAAGCCGATGCAGGAGACCGACAACCGCGTCACCCGCGCCGGAAAGATCCTGCGCGCAACCCGCCTCGACGAGCTGCCGCAGTTTTTGAACATCCTCGGCGGAAGCATGAGCCTCGTGGGCCCGCGCCCCGAGCAGCTTGTGTATCTGCACGGCTTTGACGGGGACTACCCCGAGTACGAATACCGCCTTCGCGTGAAGGCAGGCCTCACCGGCTTTGCCCAGATCGAAGG
>CADBLW010000122.1 GCA_902795625.1 uncultured Lachnospiraceae bacterium
GAGTACGAGGGCTACAGCTGGACCGCGCACGGCCGGTATCCGACCAACACCCCCGGCTGGTGGGGCGGCGCGCATCCGTTCACGCTCCTCGATTATTCGGTCGTTCACAACGGAGAAATTTCCTCCTACGACGCGAACCGCCGGTTCATCGAGATGTTCGGCTACAAATGCAACCTTCAGACCGATACCGAGGTCATCACCTATATTCTTGACTATCTCCTGCGTGTGCAGGGACTGACACTCACGGAAGCCGCCAACGTGATCGCGGCTCCGTTCTGGAGCACCATCGAGGGAAAGCAGGATGCCTATGAAAAGCAGAAGCTGCAGTTCCTCAGGACAGTGTTCCCGAGCCTCCTGGTCACCGGACCGTTCTCCATCGTGCTCGGCTTTAACGGCGGGCTGATGGCGCTAAACGACCGCCTGAAGCTCCGCTCCATGGTGGTGGGCGAAAAGGATGACAAAGTGTTTATCGCCAGTGAGGAAGCGGCCATCCGCGTGATGGAGCCCAACGTTACGAACATCTGGGCACCGTCGGGCGGCGAGCCGGTCATCGTCAAAGTCAGGGAAGGGGCGTACTAAGTATGGGAATCGATTTCATCTATCCGGAATACGAAGTGGTTCGAAACCAGAACCGCTGTATCGCCTGCCGCGTGTGCGAGCGACAGTGTGCGAACGAAGTGCACAGTTATGATGAGGAAAATAAGGTGATGGTGAGTGACGAGAGCAAATGCGTCAACTGCCAGCGCTGTGTTTCGTTGTGTCCGACCAGAGCACTGAAGATCGTCAAGAGCGACTGCCGTCTTCGGGAAAATGCCAACTGGCAGGACGATACCATCAAGGAGATTTACAAACAGGCCAGCAGCGGCGGTGTGCTCCTGAGCTCCATGGGCAACCCGAAACCGCTGCCGGTATACTGGGACAAGATCCTGATCAACGCATCCCAGGTTACCAACCCTCCCATCGACCCGCTGCGCGAGCCGATGGAGACACAGGTTACCCTCGGCAAGCGCCCCGAGAAAATGACGCGCGACGAGGACGGCAATCTCGTCTGCGAGCTTCCGCCGCATGTGACGCTGTCGATGCCCGTGATGTTCTCCGCAATGAGCTACGGCTCCATCAGCTACAATGCCCACGCCTCCCTTGCCCGCGCGGCAACGGAGCTCGGCATTCTCTACAATACCGGTGAGGGCGGTCTGCACGAGGACTTCTACTGCTACGGACCGAACACCGTCGTTCAGGTGGCCAGCGGCCGTTTCGGTGTGCACGAGGCATACCTTGAGGCCGGCGCCGCGATCGAGATCAAGATGGGCCAGGGCGCGAAGCCCGGTATCGGCGGACATCTTCCCGGCGCGAAGATCGTCGGCGATGTCTCGAGAACGCGTATGATCCCCGAGGGTTCGGACGCGATCTCCCCTGCCCCTCATCACGATATCTACTCCATTGAAGATTTGAGACAGCTTGTATTTTCCTTAAAGGAAGCCACCGGCTACCGCAAGCCCGTCATCGTCAAGGTAGCGGCTGTCCATAATATCGCAGCAATCGCAAGCGGTATCGCGCGAAGCGGCGCGGACATCATCGCAATCGACGGCTTCCGCGGCGGCACCGGAGCGGCTCCCACCAGGATCCGTGACAACGTCGGTATCCCGATCGAGCTTGCGCTCGCCTCGGTTGACCAGCGTCTGCGCGACGAAGGCATCCGCAACAACGTCTCACTCGTCGTGGGCGGTTCCATCCGAAGCGCCTCCGATGTGGTCAAGGCCATCGCCCTCGGCGCTGACGCCTGCTACATCGCCACCGCTGCCCTGCTCGCACTCGGCTGCCATCTGTGCCGTACGTGCCAGAGCGGCAAATGCAACTGGGGTATCGCAACGCAGCGCCCCGATCTTGTGAAGCGCCTCAACCCCGATATCGGAAGCGAGCGTCTCATCAACCTGATGACCGCTTGGAAACACGAGATCAAAGAACTCCTGGGCGGCATGGGTATCAACTCCATCGAAGCCCTTCGCGGCAACCGGCTGATGCTTCGCGGCGTCGGTCTCACGGAGAAAGAACTGGAGATCCTCGGTATCTCCCACGCAGGAGAGTGAGCCTATGAAACGAGTGTATGTAAACGAACAATGGTGCCTCGGCTGTCATCTGTGCGAGTATAACTGTGCATTTGCCAATTCCGGCAAGAAATACATGGCGACGGCGCTCGCAGGCAAGCCGATCTACCCCCGCGTCCACGTGGAGGGACACGACAACATTTCCTACGCGGTCTCCTGCCGTCACTGCAAGGATCCGCTCTGTGTCAAGAGCTGCATCGCAGGCGCGCTGTACCGCGGCGAGGACGGCGTCATCCGGATCCACCGCGAGCGCTGCGTCTCCTGCTACACCTGCGTTCTGGTGTGCCCGTACGGTGCTCTCCTACCCGGCGAGGACGGCGCGATGCAAAAATGTGAGCTCTGCCTCAGCAACTCCAGCGGCGAGCCGGCCTGCGTCAAGGGCTGCCCGAACCGCGCGATCGTCTATGAAGAGCGAGGTGAGCGCTTATGAAACGATATGTGATCATCGGTAACGGAGTCGCGGCCGCCGGCTGCATCGAAGGCATCCGCAGCACGGATACGGAGGGTGAGATCACCGTCATATCCGCGGAGAAGCACGAAGTCTACTGCCGTCCGCTCATCTCCTACTACCTCGAAGGAAAGACCGACCTCACGCGCATGAACTACCGCGGCGAGGACTTTTATACGAAAAATGAAGTCCGTGTCATCTACGGGGAATCGGCAACGGCGATCAACCCCGACGAACACACCGTCACCGTCTCCGACGGCTCGGTGCTTCCCTACGACGCGGTATGCGTAGCGGCAGGCTCGTCGCCGTTTGTTCCCCCGATGGAGGGGCTTGACACGGTGGAGAAGAAATTTTCCTTCCTCACCCTCGACGATGCCCTCGCACTCGAGCAGGCGATCACACCGGAATCCCGCGTATTGATCGTCGGCGCCGGACTGATCGGTTTGAAGTGTGCCGAAGGCATTCAGGAGCGCGTCGCAAGCATCACCGTCTGCGATCTCGCGAACCGTGTGCTCTCGAGCATCCTCGATGACGAGTGCGCCGCGTTGATGCAGCGAAAGCTTGAGGAGCACGGGATCAGCTTCCTTCTCGGCGACAGTGTCGCGAAATTTGAGAGGGTTGCAGGAGTGGAAAGCTCCGCTGAAGGCGAAGGAGCATTTTCCGGAAGCTATGTGGCGCACATGAAGAGCGGCGCCGAAGCACCCTTCGATGTGCTCGTGCTCGCTGTCGGTGTCCGCGCCAACATCGGCCTCGTGAAGGCGATCGGCGGCAACGTGAACCGCGGCATCGTGGTGGACGACCGCATGGCGACCTCGATCCCCGGCATTTACGCCGCAGGCGACTGCGCGGAAGGTTTCGACGTGACCATCGGCGCGAACCGCGTGCTCGCGATTTTCCCCAACGCCTACATGCAGGGACATGCATCGGGTGTGAACATGGCGGGCGGCGAGGAGCTCTTCGACTGCGGAATGCCGATGAACTCCATCGGGTTCTTCGGGTTGCACGCGATGACGGCAGGCGCCTACGAGGGCGAATGCTACGAGGAGACCACTCCCGAGTCGATCAAACGGCTGTATGTGAAGGACGATCTTCTCAAGGGCTTCCTGCTGATCGGCTGCCACGAGCGCGCCGGGATCTACACTTCGCTCATCCGCAACCGCACACCGCTGTCGGAGATTGATTTCGAACTGATGAAACAGGGAGCGACAACGGCTGCATTTTCCTCGGAAAATCGTAGAAAAAAGTTTGGAGGTGTGGTATAAATGACTAAGATACAAGCTCAGGGGCTGGATCATAAAGCGCTCAATGACGCCATCCGCGGCGCCGGGAGCGACTGTGTCATAGAAGGATGTCTCGGACAGCGTTTCATCGCTTCCGGCATGTCCGGTCTCTCCGTGGATATCCACGGTGTCCCGGGCAACGCGCTCGGCGCGTACTTAAACGGTGCCACGATCTCGGTGGAGGGCAACGCACAGGACGCGGTGGGCGACACGATGAACGAAGGTCTCATCGCGGTACACGGCAACATCGGTGACGCGGCGGGCTACGCGATGCGAGGCGGCCGGATCTACGTCAGAGGCAACGCCGGTTATCGCGCGGGCATTCATATGAAAGCATTTCACGAGAAGTTCCCGGTGATGATCGTCGGCGGAAGGACCGGCAGTTTCCTGGGCGAGTACCAGGCGGGCGGCATCATCGTCGTTCTCAACCTCGAGGAGCCTTCCAAGCGGATCGTCGGCAACTTCCCCTGCACGGGAATGCACGGCGGGAAAATGTTCCTCCGCTCGGACTGCAGCGACATCGCTTTCCCCGCACAGGTTACGGCACGGCCGGCGGCTGCGGAGGATCTTGAGGAACTCAAGCCTTACCTGAAAGATTACTGCGAGCACTTCAGGCTCGATCTTGAAAAGGTGCTGGATGCGCCCTTCACGGTGGTGACGCCGGACAGCCGCAATCCGTACCGACAGATGTATGTAGCAAACTAGTAAAACGACAAAAAACGACAAAGTTTTATAACACGTACCGCCGACAGTGAACACGCTGTCGGCAGTTGCGTATCACCGATGTATTGACGGCCGGTATCGCAACAGACAGGAGGAATACCATGAATTACACGAAAGAAGAGGTTATCGAGTATGCACGCGAGGAGGATGTCAAATTCATCCGCCTTGCCTTCTGCGGTGTCTTCGGCAGACAGAAAAACATTTCCATCATGCCGGACGAGCTGCCGCGCGCGTTTGAGTACGGCGTCGCCATCGATGCCTCCGCGATCGCCGGTTTCGGCGACGAGTCCAGGAGCGATCTGTTCCTTCACCCGGATCCCGAGACGCTCTCTCCGCTTCCCTGGCGCCCTGAGCACGGCCGCGTAATGCAGATGTTCTCCTCGATCACCTGGCCGGACGGCACTCCGTTCGCGTGTGACACCCGTGCCCTCCTGAAGAGGGCCGTTGAGGATGCCGCTGCCGCAGGTCTCGAGTTTTCCTTCGGCGCCGAGCAGGAGTTCTATCTCTTCCGTCTGGACGAGAACGGCAACCCTACGAAGATCCCGTACGACAACGCCGGTTACATGGATGTCGCGCCGTACGATCGCGGGGAAAATATCCGCCGCGAGGTCTGCCTCACCCTCGAGCAGATGGGCATCCGCCCGGAGAGCTCCCACCACGAGGTCGGACCCGGACAGAACGAGATCGATATCCGTTACTCCGATCCGCTCACGGCTGCCGACAACGTCATGATGTTCCGCCGCGTCGTCAAGACGGTTGCGGAGCGCAACGGCCTGTACGCCGATTTTTCGCCGAAGCCCCTCGAGCAGGAGCCCGGCAACGGTTTCCACATCAACATTTCCCTGAAAAACAAGAGCGGCGAGGAGTATGTACGCCCGATGCTCGCCGGCATTCTGAAGCACGTCAAAGCCATGACCGTGTTCATGAACCCGACTGACGATTCCTACCGTCGTCTCGGCAAGAGCAAGGCACCGTCCTACATCAGCTGGTCGTTTGAGAACCGTTCTCAGTTGATCCGCATTCCCGCGGCACAGGGCGAATTCCGGCGCGCTGAGCTGCGCTCCCC
>CADBLW010000123.1 GCA_902795625.1 uncultured Lachnospiraceae bacterium
ATGGGACCCTTCGGCAAGGGAAACCGTGAGCCGTTGTTCGCGAACAGAGACGTAACGATACTCGGGCTGCGGCGCGTCGGCAGTGAGGGACAGTACCTCTCGATGCGGCTACGCGACAGCGAAGGAACCGAGATCCGTGCCATGTGTTTTGACGACGCGGCAGGAGTTCTTACGGAGTTCCGCGAGCGGTTCGGTGAGCGCGCCTGCGATGAGACGATGTACGGACGAGGGTCATCACAGATGACGATTCTGTATACCGCCCGGGAAAATTCATTCCGCGATACCGTCAGTATCGAAGCGGAGATCAAAGGGTATCGCTTTTGAGTCGGGCAGTAAAAAAGGTATTTCATATGATTGAAGAAACAAACAAAGGAATCTGCATGATATTCGGCGCAGGCGAGCGGGTTTCGCGGGAACGGATCGGTCGCGCCTGCCTTATCCCGCAAAGGGAAGGCAGTGATGAGCGCGAGCCGGTGACCGCATTTTCCGTAAACAAGCTGCGCACCGCGGCGGACCTTGTGATCGCGGCAGACGGCGGAATGGACTGGATACGTGAGGAAGTGCCGGAGTTGAAACCGGATATATTTATCGGAGATATGGATTCCGTCCGGTCGGGTGATGACAGAGGTGCGGAAGGGACGATGACCGTGGTCAGGCTTCCTGTTGAGAAGGATGACACCGACATGGGGGCGGCTGTTGCGCTCGGGCTTAAGCGCGGTTATAAGACGTTTTACCTCTACGGCGGAACCGGCGGAAGATGGGACCACACCATCGCCAACCTGCAGCTTTTAAAACATATCGCGAAAAACGGCGGTACAGGCTTTCTCATTGGTCCGAAATTGACGGCAACGGTTGTTTATGCCGATGAAGACGGCGCAGACACTGTCGTGATCCGAGGCGGTGATCCTTCGATGGGAATCAACGGCAGACCGTTCAGTCTGTTCGGAATGGGGACTGCAGAGGGAGTCACGATCCGGGACGCCAAATACGAGACCACCGACGTCACGCTTAATGATGATTATGCGCTGGGCGTAAGCAACGAGACCACAGGACTGTGCACCGTGATCCGTTTTGCCAAGGGGACGCTTCTTATCATCGGGGAATTCCTTCCCTGCGATATTGCATTTGATAACTTGTTTTGACGGAGGTTGCTATGATACTTCGAAACGGCCATGTAGTAGATCCTGAGAACGGGATTGACCGCATTACGGATGTGGCTTTCGCAAACGGTGTGATCACCGCGGTTGCCGACAATATCCCTGCTGACGGGGAAGGCGAGCTCGATTGCCGCGGTGCGTATGTTGTGCCCGGGTTTGTCGATCTGCACGTACATCTTCGCGATCCGGGGCAGACAGCCAAGGAGACCCTTGCGACCGGTACGGCGGCTGCTGCAGCAGGCGGATACACGGCGGTCGCTCCGATGCCTAACACGACACCGGCGACAGACAGCGCGGAGAAGATCACGGAATTACTGAAGCGCGCTGAGACGGAAGCAAGAGTGAAGCTGCTGCCGATCACCGCGGTAACGATCGGTCAGGAAGGAACGACGATGGCGGATCTCGCAGCTGCGAAGGCTGCAGGCGCGGTTGCCATGTCCGAGGACGGCAAATCCGTCATGGACATCACACTGTACCGCGAGGCGCTTCGCAAGGCAGCAGAGATCGGACTTCCGATGTTCGCCCACTGCGAGGACAAGAACCTTGTCGCGGGGGGCGTGATCAACGCCGGAGTTGCCTCGGAGAAATTGGGACTTCCCGGGATCACGGACGCCGTGGAGGATGTGATCACCGCGAGAGACCTGATCCTTGCGGGAGAGACCGGGTGCCATGTCCATCTGTGCCATTGCTCCACCGCATTTTCCGCAAAGCTTTTGAAGGCGGCGAAGGAAGCTGAATACCCGGTGAGCGGGGAGGTTTGTCCGCATCATTTTGCGATGTGCGATGATGAGATCCCCGGAGATGACGCGAACTACAAGATGAACCCGCCGCTTCGAAGCCGAAAGGACATGGAAGCACTTCGTGAGGCAATCCGGGAAGGGATTTTTGACTGCATTTCCACGGACCATGCGCCTCACACCGCTGAGGAGAAGGCACGCGGATTTGCCAAGGCACCCTTCGGCATTGTAGGTTCAGAGACGGCATGGGCACTTTCCTACACGACCCTTGTGAAGGGCGGGATCATCGATATGCTCGCACTTGTGCGGATGATGAGCACGAACCCTTCGAAGATCGCAGGACACACCGGTGGAACACTCACAGTGGGAGCACCTGCGGATATCGCGATCGTAACCGGCGAGGAGACGAGGATCGACGCATCGACGTTCGCGAGCAAGGGACACAATACGCCGTTTGACGGCCGCAGAGTGTACGGCAAGGTGCTTGCTACGTACGTGGACGGAAGACGGGTATTTTGAAAAAACAATATAGAAATCAACAGGAGAACTCACTATGATCAGTACATTGATTGAAAAGATCCAGAAGACTAACGCACCGATTGTTGTCGGTCTTGACCCGATGCTCAACTACATTCCGGAGCATATCACGAAGGCGGCATTTGAGCAGTACGGA
>CADBLW010000124.1 GCA_902795625.1 uncultured Lachnospiraceae bacterium
ATGGCTCATGAAAAACCTCCGTACAGTGGGAAAGATCGATCGGAAAATGATTTATTATATTTTTCTAAAGTGCCTTGACCTGGGGGTTACCCCCAAGATTATTATAGCAGCGAAACAGCAAAAATCAACCTGCCGGGGGTGCATTTTCCGAGGAAAAAGCGTGTGCCGACGGGGAAAATTCAAAGGAGATTGACAACATGAAAGATATCACTGCAGGAATCATTCACATTATCGCTGAGTACCTCGGCAAGGAGGAGTCGGAGATCAAGGCGGACGACCGCTTTACGGACATCGGTCTGGATTCCCTCGACATTATGGAGCTTGTGATGCAGATGCAGGAGGAGTTCGACTGCAAGATCGAGCTTTCCCAGGAGATCACGACCATCGGTAAGCTCGCGGAGCTCATCGCTTCGCAGCAGTAATCGCGGAAACGGAGCAATTCCGGAGACAGAGCGATTTCGAAAACGGAGTAATTCGGAAACGGAGAACACTATGGCAAATACTGTGTGGAAAGACAATCCGGTGTGCGCGGTGCTCGGCATCGACTACCCGGTGTTGCAGGGGGGAATGGCGTGGATCGCCGATGCGCAGCTCGCGTCGGCGGTCTCCAACGCCGGCGGACTCGGACTGATCGCGGCGATGAATTCTAACGGGGAACAGCTGCGGGCGCAGATCCGGCGTGCGAAGGAGCTCACGGACCGTCCGTTCGGCGTGAATCTGATGCTGATGAGCCCGTACATTGAGGAGGCGGTCGATGTCGTCTGCGAGGAGCATGTCGGCATCGTGACAACCGGAGCCGGCAATCCGGCGAAGTACATGGACAAATTGAACGCGGCGGGCGTGAAGGTCATCTGCGTTGTGGCCAGTGTGGCTCTCGCCGTTATGGCGGAGCGCATGGGCGCCTGTGCGGTGGTGGCTGAGGGCTGCGAATCCGGCGGGCATGTAGGTGAGACTACGACGATGGCGCTTGTGCCGCAGGTGGCGGATGCCGTGAATATCCCCGTCATAGCGGCGGGCGGTATCGCGGATGGCAGGGGGATGGCCGCGGCGTTTCTTCTCGGCGCGGATGCCGTGCAGATGGGAACTCGCTTTCTGACTGCCGCGGAGTGCAGCGTGCACGAGAACTACAAGGCCAAGGTGCTTGCGGCGAAGGACCACGACACGATCGTTACGGGACGCACGCTCGGGCATCCGGTGCGCGCTTTGAAAAATGCGATGACCCGCGAGTTTCAGCGTTTGGAAAATGACCCTTCGACGACGCAGGATAAGCTCGAGGCCATGGGCGCCGGAGCACTCCGCAGAGCGGCGATCGAGGGCGACGTGAAGAACGGCTCATGCATGTGCGGGCAGATCGCGGGACTCGTGAAGTCGGAAGGAACATGCGCGGAGATCGTGCATGGGATCTGCGCGGATGCGCTTCGTCTGCTCGCCGGCAGATACAAGCAGGTCGGCGGAGCGCTGACAGGTATGGGGGACTGAACAGGTGGGTGAACTTGCTTTTCTTATGGCCGGACAGGGAAGTCAGTACCCCGGAATGGCGAAGGATCTGTATGAGACCGAGGATGCGGTACGGGAGCTGTTCGATCGCGCGGAAGCGATCCGTCCGGGCACACTGTCCCTGATGTTTGACGGAAGCGCGGAGGAGCTGAAGCGTACGGACCGCACGCAGCCCTGTCTGTTCCTTGCGGATCTCGCGGCGGCAGTCGCGCTT
Organism: uncultured Lachnospiraceae bacterium; assembly: GCA_902795625.1. GTDB lineage: Bacteria > Bacillota > Clostridia > Lachnospirales > Lachnospiraceae > ISDg. Next base: position 1,712 of record CADBLW010000124.1, read on the forward strand.
AAGGCGCACGGGATTGTTCCTGTTGCAGTGGCAGGATTTTCCTTGGGGGAGATTGCGGCGCTTGCGGTGGCGGGAATGCTCAGCGCAGAGGATGCGTTCCGGCTTGTGTGCCGGCGCGGGGAGCTGATGCAGAAGGACGCGGAAAGAACGCCGGGTGCAATGCTTGCGATCCTGCGGCAGGAGCCGGAGAGCGTGGAGCGGTTGTGCAGCGAACACGGGGTGTACGCGGTCAATTACAACTGCCCCGGACAGATCGTTGTCGCGGGGGAAACCTCGAGGATCGCAGAGATGAAGGAGGAGCTCAACAGGGCAGGTATCCGTTTTGTCGAGCTTGCGGTGGGCGGAGCGTTCCACACGCCGTACATGCGAAGCGTCACGGACGGACTTCGCGATGTGTTGTCGACACTGCCTCTTCGCAAGCCGGAGCTTCCGCTGTACGCGAACCGCACGGCGAGACCTTACCCGGACAATGTCAGCCTCGCGTCATTACTGATCGCAGAGCAGGTGTCCGGCAGTGTGCGCTGGGAGGAAACGATACGGAATATGTTGGCTGACGGTGTCACCGAGTTCGTGGAATGCGGCCCCGGACGGACACTGGCGGGACTTGTGCGGAAAATATCCCCGGAGGTGAAGGTGTTTTCCGTCGGAGATACAAAGACG
>CADBLW010000125.1 GCA_902795625.1 uncultured Lachnospiraceae bacterium
AAGGATCCGGATATCTCGACTCGTCGTAGGACTTCTGTCCCCATGCATTGGCCGGCCAGGTGAACCAGTCCTGCACAATGCAATCCATCCCGATCCCGAGCTCCCGCGATTTCTCCACGGTGCGCAGGATCTCCTCCTGCGATCCGTACCGCTCCTGCGACTGCACATAGCCGTACGCCCACTTCGGCAGCATGGTTGCCTTGCCGGTAAGAAAACGGTACCCTGCGATCACTTCGTTCATCGCGCCCGCAATGAAATAATATGTCAGCTCGCTGTCCGCCTCCAGGTAAAGGTACGCCCCGTCGGCATCGTCATGGAAAATGAACGGGCTGTAGGTATCCGTAAGCACCCCGTACCCCGCAGTCGAGACGAACATCGGGACTGCGATCTTCCGGTTCGCCTGGTGCACATACAAGGTTCTTCCGCGAAGCGAGGCAAAGCCCTTCTCCTGCTGTCCGAGGCCGTACAACGCCTCGTCTCCCGGCGTAAAATGAAACCTCACATGATACGCCTTCCCCATCGGGATCTTCTCCGGATCCTCAAGGATCTCTTTCGCACCGTCTGCTGTCTGTACCACACGCGTGCGCTGAGGCGCGTCCGCAAGGCGATACGTCTCGAATTCCTCGAACTCCTTCGGCTCGTACGACCTCTCCGCAAAGAGGCATTTGCCGTCATTTCCGTAAAATGAAACTGCTCCGCTCTGTCTTGCCACTACCGCCGTGATCCCGGGAAGCTTCATCTCGATGAGGTCGTCGCTCTCCCGGAAACTCCAGTCGGCAAATGTCTCCCCGCACACAACTCCCGGACGTTCTTTCATCGGGAACATCCCTCCTGAACCGGAACCCTCCGGGGTATAGGAAACACGCACAATATCGGCAGATTTCGGTGCAAGACACAGTGTCCCAAAGTCCGCACGGAGGATCAGCTCATCCCCCACGCGTTCGGCACTCCGTATGGCTCTGTTTTTCGGCTTTATGACCGGTAACATAACACCCTCCCTATAAAACGCTTTCGCTTTCCTTTGCTCGGTCACCGTCCTACTTCCGGATCATCTCCCACAACGCGTCCTTTTGTTCCATCCCGAAGCGGAGTATTTTCCAAAGCGAATCCACCGCATAAGGTCCGTATGCCTGCATGTAGGAAATATGCATCTGAACGGCTCCCTGAAAGACCAGCTCGTATTCTTCCCGGGAAGGACCCTCCTCGCCGTAATACCCGCGCAGGAAGCTCTGCGCCAGATCGAACCGGTACGTCATCTCCTCCGTCTCATGGTTAAAATCGACGAACTGCATGATGAACGGCCAGCCGAGATCCAGGTAGCGGCTTCCGATCCCGGTGTCGTCCAGGTCGATAAAGACAACTTCTCCGTTCGTCCGCAGCATGGCATTGTGCGGTCCGATATCGGTGTGGACAAAGCACTGGTCCAGCGCCTCAAAATCCGGAAGCGCATCCAGGATTTCGTCAAATTCCTTCACAAACGCGTGGTTCCGGAACCACGTGTAGTATCTCGCCTTGCTCTGCGTCATGGGTGACTTCACGATATACCCCTGCAGCAGGTGCATTTTCCGTGTCGCCTGACCGAGCTTGTACTCGTCCTCCGGCGTCTCCTCCATCTGCCTTCCGTCGATGAACTCCATCAGGTAAAACCAATGTCCAAGGCAATTCACATAGTACTCCCCGGTCTTCGCCGGATACAACGCGGGAGCCATGCCGTGTTCGTTTCCGAGGAAACGGTGGGCCTGAACATTGCCCTGAATTGTGGCCTCCGGCATGCTGTCCGGGAAGCCTTTCAGCAGATAATCGCCTGACGCGGTCGTGACCTTATAGATCAGCCGGCCCGAGTCTTTGTTGAACTGATCACCAATCCCGGGGTCCTTCAGTTCCCAATGTGCCAAAACCTCTGCCGGGCGGCTCGCTGCGTCAGCCTCGGATGATGCCTGCTGCCTCAGATATTCCTCCCGCAGTTCCGAAAGCTGATCAACGACATCCGCTTTCCAGGGCATCATTTTCGGAAGATCATCGCACGGAAAATTCTCACACAAAAAGCAAAAACGGGTATTGTGCTCGCTGCAGCAGGCGTAGATCCTGCATATTCCGGATTCCGCCCACTCGGGCACTTTTCCTTCCGCCTCTATGCAGCCGGGGCACATACCGCTCTCTTTTTTCGCACAGCCGATGCAGCATTCGCCGCAGGCTGTCATAGTTGTAAAATCTGTCATCTCCCCACTCACTCCTCTGTCTCAACCTTCCGCCGGCTGCTCCGGATCATACCGCGGGAGCCGTTGACAAAGCACACCTCGGGATCCGAAGGCAGATACCGCTCCTCCACATCGGCCCCGCCGAACTCATTGGTATCGTACAGGATCTCAAGCTCCACCATGTAAACCTTATCGCCGACGGTATACTCATAAACCGGGTTCCATCGCGTCTCTACGGATCTTCCGTTGAGCTTTCCTGTCCATTCCGGGTACAGGTAATGACCGGAAGCAACACCCGTGCATCTTTTTTCCAGACAGAACCGGTCGTAAATCTTCTTCCCGACAACGATCAAAGCAATGACTCCGCAGCCGACTACAAACCAGATCATACTGCACCCCCCTTGACCTATACACCCCGCTCCTTACAGAAACCTTTTCTACAGATCCTTTTTGAGCAGGATGATCTCATCCGTCCTGTATTGTTCGGCGAATCCCTGCTTCAGAAAAAGCCTGATTGCCGTATTGTCGATCGCAATATCATCATACAAAGCGGCAATCCCGTTTGCCTTCGCCGCCTCACAAAGGAGCTCAAGCCCCCGGGCGCCGTATCCTTTCCCTCTGTGCTTGGCTAAGACAATGACATTCGCGACATATCCGTCATACTCGGAATCGTAATGATACGCGATCTCTCCGACAAAACCGTTCTCGTCCTTCAGGTATCTGTAAAACCTCTCGTCCTCGGGATTCGCGACCCAATAATCGTACCAATCCTCCCAGTCCTCCTTCGGGAACGGAATGGTCCCTCCCCAGGCATGGTTGTACGACATTGTCTCCTCATCCGCCATAAGACTTTCCCGAAACCACATATCTTCCAATGTGGGTGTTATCAACTCAAGCATCACGATCTCCCCCTTTCAAACCGATGCGTTTTAATACTGCGGAAAATGCCCCCGCACGCCTGTTTCCCGAGCGGAAACAGTATTTGATTCATTATATCACAAAAGAGTGCCGTCTGTCACTTAAAACCTGTATTCTTCCGCGGCTTTCACCGGCGTTCCGGTTAGAAAATTAACCTGTGGTTTAGCAGTTCTTTCTGTTTATTATCTTCCAAATTGTCTTTTTCCCGCTATAATGAAGGTGCGACGTCGTAATAAACCGAAAGGACAGGAAACATTATGGAAATACGTATTGGGGAAAATATAAAGCGCCTTCGCTTGGAGAAAGGCATCACGCAGGAACAATTGTCAGAAATACTCGGGGTTTCCTCGGTCGCAGTCAGCAAATGGGAGCGCGGCGAGACTATGCCTGACATCTCGCTGCTTCCGAAACTCGCGTTTTATTTTCAGACAACCATTGATGAACTGCTGAACTATGACGCATGCTCCGTGGAGCTGCAGATTACGGAGTTCATACGGGAGCACACGGAAGCCGCCGAGGCGTATCAGAACGACCTCTGTCTGGCGCTGTCACAGGAGGCATACCAAAAGTATCCCAACGATTACCGCGTGATGATCATCTATCTTTGGGATAAGATCGGCGGATGCGCGGACAATGACGATGCCGTCATCCGTGCCGACAGCGCCGAGTTGAACGGTCTGTGCGACCGCATTCTGGCAGGCTGCAGCGATGCGGTCATCCGATCCGATGCCTATACGATAAAGGGGAAAATTCTAAAAGCCGAGGGGCATACGGAAGAAGCCCTCGCTCTCTATCAAAAAGAGCTTCCGGACTGGTTCCGAACCGCAGGACAGAAAAGCGAGCAGCTATTCCCTAAGGACAGCCCGGAATTTGCCGCGCAGCTGCGCAAAAACATCGCTGACCTCCTCCGTCTTGCGCTCAACAAGAAGTCAAAAGAAATCTGGTTTTGCACGGACGGCACTGTCTCCGAGAAAGCAGAAAAGGCTGTTGCATTCTGCAGTGCCCTGAAGGCTCTCGAACCGTTCTTCCCGGACGGAAGCCTGCCCGGATTGATCTCGCATTTTGCCGAGGACTTTACCGCAAAACTCAACACTCTTTCGGACAGTTCCCTGAGCAGTCAACTTCAGCCGTTCATTGTCTCGGTATGACTGCGTTCACTGTTTCGATATAACGTTAAGAGCCCGCCGCTCAAAAAAGCGACGGGCTCTTCGCATGTTCAAACAACAGATTAATCAAATTTATGCTCTTCAATGATTCAGCAGAGTTACGACAAGGATCGCCACTAAGATTGCAATACCGAACACGATCGGTTTTTCATGCCGCGCGATCTTCGGATGGTTCTTAGCAAGGCAGTGAACCGGGTAACCGAAGATGACTAAAACAACAACGACAAGAAACGGTGTCGCCAGCCCGACAAGAAACTGATACAGCGTACGGTCCGTGAGAAGCCACCGCATTCCGCCCCAGATCAGACTGATACTGATCACAGCGAATATGGCTTCCTTCACCGTGCATCGCAGGTTGCCCTCACAATCCGCAAGCCCGAACTGCTCCAGAAACACTGTCTTCTGGTATTGTCCGATATCCTTCGCGATATCCATGAAGCGGCTGCCCCGCTCCTCCTCGCGGTTCATCTCCTCCCAGTAGAAGTTCTCATCGAATTCGGAGATATCGACGCCGGCCTTCTGAATCGTTTTGGAAAGCTCGATCGCGCCGTTCAGCTCCGCAAGCTGTTCCTGCAGCTTCACGATATTTTCCCCGAGGGCTTCCGACAGAGGCTTCGCTCCGTCCAATATCTCCTCGATCTCCGAGACCGGCAGACCGAGCTTTCGGAAAATGATCACCTTCCGCAGGGTGGCAACATCCTTCTCATCATACTCGCGGTATCCGTTCTCCTCCCGTTTCGGTTCGATCAGACGCTCCTTCTCATAAAAGCGGATGGATGCGCGCGGGATTCCCAGTTCCTGTTCAACCTCTTTGATCGTCATATGTATTTCCTCCCTTATTCCTGTTTTGGGGCCGTCATCCGGCAGTACATCCGGCCGGTTTCGGTCCTTTCTGAGCTGACCATAGACTATCAACAAGGTTTACAGTCAAGTGTTTTTTGAAAAAAAGTTGGAAAAAAGTCAGAAAAATGTTCAAAACAACCCAGTCAGGTCTTCCGGTTTGGCAATTATGAAGTCCGCACCGGCTCCCTGCAGTTCTTCCATGCTTCCGTATCCCCACAGCACCCCGACGCCGGGAAGGTTGTTCGCCTTCGCGCCGTTGATGTCCTGATCGCGGTCACCGACCATCAAAACCTCGGATTTTTCCACATCACCGAGATCCTCCAACAGATACGCTATGACATCGGTCTTCTTGCTGATCCGGCCGTCCATGGTCGCCGCTCCGAAATGATCGAAGTATTGGATCAGCCCGAAATGCTCCAGGATCCGAACCGCAAACTCATAGGGCTTCGAAGTCGCCAAAGCAATAACCGCGCCCTTCTCCTTCAAAGCACCGAGCACCTCCGCAATCCCCCGGTATGCCTTGTTCTCAAAGATACCCTTATCCCTGAAATATTCCCGGTAGTACGCCACCGCCTGATCCGCCTTCTCCTCATCGAACCCGTAATACTTTTGAAACGAATCCGCCAGCGGCGGCCCGATGAAGCAATAGAGTTCGCTCCGGTCCGAAACTTCAATGCCGAACTTCCGGAGCGCGTACATCACCGAGTTCGTGATACCCATCCCGGGGTCCGTAAGAGTCCCGTCAAGGTCCAGCAGACAATACCGATACTGCGGCTTCTTCCAAAGCTGCACCTCCACATAACCGTGCCCTCCGAGCTTCCGCTCCCGGAATGCCTCCGCGGAACCGCACTCCGCGATTCCCGCCAGAAGCTCCGCCTTCGTCAGCACCGAAAGCTCCTTCCCCTGGGAAAGGACCGCGCAGCTGTCCCCGAGAGTAAAACTTACCTGCTCATCCGGAAGCACCTCAAGAGCGATCTTCAGCTTCTCCCCGTCACTGAACCACTCCTTGAGATATCCGCTCTCCCCGAGAACAAAGCAGAACGGATGCTCCAGCTCCGGCTTTCCGCCGAGTTCCGTGAACCGCGCTCTCACACACGCGTCCGCCTTCTTCCGCAGGGGATAGTAATTCGCAAAATCAGCAAACCGGTAGAAACTCGTGGTCTCCGGATGCTCTTTCGCAAGCTCCCCCGCCAGACGGAACGCCTCGTCCTCCGGAAGGTTCATGATGTTCTTCCACGGGTCCGTCCCCGGATAGTAATAGTGGGTGATGTACAAATCAGTCATAAGTCCTGTTCCCGTCTGCTTTTTTGATTCCAAAACAATTTTTTTCCGTTGTGCGGTTTCGCCGGTCACACCTTCATGTAGACCGCATTTTCCCGCGTGAGAATTCCTTCGCTGATCATATCCCTTCGGATCGTGCAGTAGTCGTCGTGAAATGCCAGAAGAATGTCGTTGACCTCATTTTCCGAGTACTGTCTGCCCTTCTCGAAGGACTTCGCGAGTTCCTCGAGGACGATTCGCTCCTTCTTCCGCTGGCTGGGGATCGATTTGAGCTTTCCGTATTCGAAAAATGCGGCGATCACCTTCTTGCGGTACGCGTCCTCGCGCTCCTGCTGCAGCTTGCTCTCGGAAGCCTTCTCCCGAAGGATGTCGAGAATGCTCACCTCGAAGACGTCCTTTTTGATGGAATACATCATGTAGTACTGGTCCTTGTAAGCGTAGACAGCACCGGCCTCCTCGAGCTTCTTCAGGTGGAATGACACCGTCGCCGAGGTCACGCCGAGGCGCTCCGCAAGGCGCTCCACATACATGTCCTCCTCCATCAGTGACTTCAGGATCGCGAGCCTTGATTTGTCGGCAAGACACTTGAAAAATACAATGGCTTCCTGATCCGTCATGCCGCATCACCCCCAAACAAGCTGTCAACCTTCGCGATGATCTCGTCCGCGACCTTCAGCTTCGCTTCCTCGATCATGATCTTCTCTGCGTCATCATGCTTCGTCGCCTCTGCAAGCGACTGTCTCCAGGCCCCCGGAACTCTCTCCGCAAGCTTGCGGAACTCGCCGAGAAACCGGCTCTCATCACCGTTCGAGGTTTTCGCCGCCGCATTGATCAACGCCGCAAACACGTCATAAATGTTGTACGCCGCGCGGTACGGTCTCGCCTCATCCGCACGGCCGTCCTTCACGAGCGTGTCGATGGTCTCCTGCACCGAGGCCTTGGATACGCTCATGTATTGTGTGATCTCTTCTATCTTTTTCTCCATTGGAATTACCTCCCTTTGCTGTATTTGTTTAGATGCGCGTCTAATCAGATGATTGTAAAGTAACACAAAGGAAGGTTCTTGTCAATATCCATTTTGATATTCATCTAATTATTTTTGTTCCTAATTTCGTCAGATGCTTTCCGGACCGGTCACGCTCTCACAGCCGTTGAACTTCGCAAACCGATGCAGCGTCCGCTCCAGCGCGGTCTCCAGTTTCTTCGTAACGCGGACGCCCGGATCGCACCAAAGACCCTTAACGCGGAGAACTCCTTCCTTTCGATCCACCGCACTATCGACGCGGCCGACAAAGCGGTCTCCGAACAGGATCGGCAGTGTGTAATAGCCGTATTTGCGCTTCACGGCGGGCGTGTAGATTTCCCACGAATAGCGGAAATCAAACACCGCCTCCACCAGCGACTTGTCCCACATCATCGGGTCGAGGGGCGCGATGAACTCCATGCGGGGTTTCAGATCTGCATCTCCGGCGATCACTGCCTGCATAAGCGCATCGTCCTCCGAGCGGTAATGGAAAACCTGTTTGATGCCCTCCACCTGCACGGGGATGATCTTTCCCTCCGCAGTCAGCTGCTCCAGAATGCTCTTCCGCCGCTCCGCGTTCACATAGATCCCGAGATATGCGGTGCTGTTCTTGTCCCACAAAAGGCCAACCGCCCCGATCCTCCGAAGAACGCGCCATGCCTGGAATTCCTCCTCATCGCTGCACGGATTGGGCATCTCAAGATACTCTTTCGGCAAATACTTCTCCGCCAGATCATAGTACTTTCGACTGCTGTTTTTGTGGTGGATCACAAGCACGCCGTCGGTGTAAAGCTGCTCCAGGACCGACCGTGCCGCTTGTGACTTTTTGTGCCAGTTCCCGCTCCAGTGCATCGAGGAATGCCAGAAGATCTCTCCCTCGATGGGAAGCGTGTCGCTGCAGACAGGGCCATTTTCCGTGATATACGCGATCGCCTGCTCTTTCAGCTCCTCGAGACCCTCAAACGTCTCCCCGAGAGCAATGCTTCGCTCCCGGTACGAGGAGAAGAAGGGCCAATCCTCCGCCGGCCAGATGGAGAGCTCCTTGTCGGCGTAATCTACCAGCTTCCGGTCCTGGTACAACAGCTCCGCCAGCATCGATTTGGAGAAGTCTTTCACGCGGGACTGCAGCGTCAGCTCCGCATTCTTTCCGCACACATCCACCGGGTCATACTGGATACACCCGGCCTGGCGGACATAGGAATAGGCGCCGTCCTTCCCGGCGAAGCGATGAGCCCCGATCAGGCCCTGTTTTGCCAGAATGAACTGCCGCGCCTGTTGTTTCGTTATCGTCTGCACTCTTTCTTCCTCACAGTTTATACTGCATAAAATTTCCGTTCTTTACGAACCCGAAGTCCGTGTACAACAATACGCCCATATCCGACGCGGTGATCTGCACCGATCCGCAGCCGTAGGCGCGGGCCTCCTCAACAACTCTGCCGAGAAGCTCCTTCGCGATCCCCATGCGTCGATACCCCGGGTCCGTGAACATGCTCGAGAGCAGCCCGATCCGTCCGCTGGGACAGCTGAAATACGGCGGTTTCTCCACGAATGACATTCCGCTTGTGCCGACAATCTTCTCCCCATCCACAGCAAGCCACGATACAAAGGTTCCGTCCGCCATATGTCTCGCATAGTAATCCTGCAGCGCAGGCACCAGGTCGATGTCCTCGGTCGCCCCCTCCTCGCGCAGCTGCGTGATGCGCATCCGGATGAACGTATCCAGATCCGCCGGTGTCATTTTCCTGTATTCAATTCCCATACTTTTCTTACCTCATTACTGCTTTCATTTTCCGCTGTTTGTGTCGATCCAGAAGCGTTTCATCCTGCTCCCGTCGACATCGATGGATTTTTCGTAGACCCCGCCGTTTGCAAGGATGACACTCTCGCTTGCCGGATTGGTCTCGTCGCAGGTCACCAGCATCCGGTCAATCCCGAGCCTTCTCGCATTGATGATATTGAGGCGCAGCATTTCCCTGGCATAGCCATGGCCGCGCTCCGACGGGCGCACGGAGTACCCGCAATGGCCGCCCCACATGCCCAGAATCGGGTGGTTGATATGGTGCCGCAGATCGATCACTCCGACGACTTTGTTGTCGTATCCCCGGACCGCCAGATACGTGGTGGAAGGAACCGCCACACCGGTCTCCTGACAGGTGTCCTCGCTCTTACGTCTGCGGCAAATGTCGATCCACTCCTCCGGGGATGTGCACTTATCCATCGAAAGACACCCCGCGAACTGATTCTCATCGTCGGCGTCGTTCTCCAGAATCTCACTGCGGAACGCCCAAACGTCCTCGGCGTACTCCTCCGCCGGCTCGACCAGAAAGATCTTCTCCCCCGGGCCCTCGGCGATAAACATGCCGTAATCTTTGGGAAGACGCAGCACTCCGTCATGCATGTTCCGCTCCAAAGTCGACCGCATCACATCCCTCGGCAAATCCTGAATGTCCGACCATGACGGCAGCGAGTAGATATAGTCAACCATATCCTCGACATCAGTGACCTCGAGGGCGTCTTCATACCGGAGAGTCTGCACCTTTGAGAAGAAGTTTTCCAGCTTTTCCGCGCCGTTTTGGAGCGTAAACGAGTAATTCCGGGCACCGGAAATCGGAAGATCATCAAACATCAGATCTACCTTCTCCATCATACCGTTCTCACCGTAGGTCGCGCAGTAGAATGTTCCGTCATCCTTCAGAACACGCTGTACTTCCCGAAGCCCTTTCATAAGGTCTGGAACATGATAAAGCATCATATTGGCGATGACGACATCAAACGTCTTATCCGGATAAGGAATGTCCTGAATATCGATACAGCGGTACTCAATCCCCGGACAATCCCTGAGATTACCCTGTGCCGTTTCCAGCATTCCCTCGGAAAAATCCGACAGGATCAGTTTGGAACACCTCTCGATGATGTCATTCTTCCCGCACCACATCTCCCCGGTGCCGCATCCGAGCTCCAGAACAGACATTCCTTCCCGGATCCGGTAATTCGAAAAGATCCAGTTGCCGAAGCCCTGTTTGTTCGTGGAATATTTGCTGTGCAGCGTGATCCGGATACTCAGTTTATCCGATGTGCTGTACTGCTCTTTGACTGTTTCACTCATGGTTACTCTCCCCCTTTAGAGGAACCTCCAGTAGGTTCCTGTCCCTGTATTTTCAAACATACTGCTGAAATTTCTCATCGTCGGAATGTGGATCAACACCGCTCTTCCCCGGTACTTTTCCAGCAGACACCAATACGCCTCGTTGCACAGATACTGTGTCGGCGTATCCGAGATCACACTCTTGATGCCTGCCTCCGCCAGTCGTTTTGAAATATCCGCCGTGTCCAGCTCCGTGGCCAATCGCATCCCATCCTTTTCCGCACATTGCTCGATCCGGAACGAATCCGTAAGGCTTTTGTCTGCGCCGAAAAGGCAGATGCGATCGTACTCCGCGGAGAGCCCGTCAATATCTCTCCTAAGGCCCGTGAAGGAATTGGTCAGCAGAACGTGCTGCCCCGCCAGGGAATTCACCAGCGCGGCGGAAGAATTGTTTTGGCCTTTGAAGCCGATATATAATGTCTTGCTCATAGTTAACTTTCCGTATCTCACCGATGGAATAGTCCCCACTGCTCCATCCTTTGTTCCCTCCTTCACAGGTTAGTGTCGGAAAATGGAGCAGTCAGCTCCATTTTCCGGCGGTCTTCTTCAGTCGTTCCGAAAGTGCCTGAAATTCAGAATTGTCCCTTACGAAGTCGTAATAATCATTCTGCATTTCCTCAAGCACCTCGGCGGTGTTGTTTTGGTCGGTGTATGCTTCGAAATCTCCGAACTCCGTTCCCCGCAGGATCAGGGATGTGTGAACCTGCTTCTCTGCACCTTCCTCACCGCAGTTCTGCATGAATGCCTCGGCATGCGCCACAGCTTCGCTCAGATGCCGAAGGGTTTTCTCCTTATCCTGCTCGCCTCGGGCTGCCAGCCTTGCGATCTGAAGGTGGGCACACATCAGCCGGTCGTGGAAGAAGCCGTAATCCCCATTCTCGAAAATTATCCCCAACAGGTCGATGACTTTCTCTACTATTGCGGCCTCCTCGGATGCGGTGTATTCCCGGCTCCCATCCTCATTTTCCACATTGAAGAAATTGAGCCGCATGCAGAGCCAAGTCAGAAGCATATTCACTTCTGTGCGCTTGTTTTCCAGCTGTTTCTGCCCCCTGCCGATCATAGCCAGAAGGCTCTCCCGGCACATCGGCAGGGACGGCATCTCGTTGGCGATCGCCGCTGCCTTCTCGTCCTCACCGAGACAGTCATAAGAATAACACAGGATCTGCCTCGCGCACGAAAGGCTTTCGGCATCCTTACATCCCTCCAGGATTTTCTGCGCCGTAGAGACGCATTTCTGAAGCAGCTGCCGTGATTTCGGCTTGTCTTCCGCGTTGAGGTTCATCGCCATTGCGTATTCAACATTCAACAGCGATACCATCAAGTCATAATTGTTTGGAAAATGCTTCAGTGCGTCCGTAAGGATCTTCTCCGCCTTCACCAGATGCCCGCGCGATGAGGCTCCCTCAGCCTCCTCTTTGATGCGCCTGATCTCCGCCTCATCCTTCTCGCGATTGATGTCCAAAAGCTCATCGGAGGTGACGTCCAGTACCCGGCACAAGATCGGGATGGCCGATATATCGGGAAATGTCTTCCCCGTCTCCCACTGCGATACGGCGGAAACCGAGACATTGAGCTGTTCCGCCAGTTGTTCCTGCGTGATTCCCGCTTTCTTTCTGAACTGTGTTATTTTCTTTCCGAGATTCTGTAATGCTTCCATTCTTCTGTCCTCCATTTTCTATAGTCCGGCGCCTTGACCTTACTATAGGGCATTTTCCGTAAAATGAAAAGACAGCAGTGCTAAGTTTTGATTACAGTTTCACTTAAGATTTTCAGTTTTGCTTTGAAGTGACTTCTTCGATGATCCGGTCCGCTACAGCCTCAGCCGACAACCCGGTCGTATCAAGACAGTTGTCAAGGCTCGAAAAATGCTGCAGCGACTTCACGCTGACCCGAAGCCACTCCTCCGTGCGCCAGGGGCATGTCGTGTCCTCCGCCCACTGCCTGCGCAGCGACTCCTCACTGCAGATCAATGTGTACTCGCACGCTCCGAGCCCGAGGGTTTGAATTCCCTCCGCAAGTTTCTCACAAACCCACGCTTCGTCCATCAGCCAGACGAGAACGACCATTTCGCACACGGAGCATTTTTGATAATTGCCGATCATGTGCAGTATGTTGTCGATGGCCATCTCCTTGGTCTCCCTGCTGCCGACGAACGGGTGAATATCCATGCACCAGTCACCGTCGATCAGCGCGGTTCCCGGAACCTTCTCCGCGATTGCCGTGCCGACGGTTGTCTTGCCGACTCCCATGGGGCCGTTCAGGATGATCACATTCATTTCGTTACCCCCGCATTTCCGTTTGAAGATCATTCGAATTTCCAGAAGCCCGTGCCGGTGTCCGGGTTAAACTGCCGGCCGATCGTGCCTCCGACAACCGGTCTCAATTCAATCTCCGCCGTGTATAGTATCGTGATCGATTTCATATGTCCCGCCGCAACACAATGCCTCTCACCGTCCTTGTATGAAAATACAGCATGTGTGTGGTGATAGAGCTTCTGCTGATCGTCAGAGATCACGTTTCCCGTAAGCGATACCAGCTCGAGCATGCCGCCGATGGTCTGCGTCTCAAAAGTACCCGTCTCAGGAATAAACGTCTGGATCTCCGCCTCACTGCATCCGCCGATCCCGCTGAATATGGCGGAAACGATATGCTCTTTCGCGCAGATATCCAAAATTCCGCTGATAACCTCATCGCCCTTGTCCATTCGTACATATATCGTCTCGCCATAACGTCTGTAGTCCATATTTTCCTCCTTTTCAACGATAAAAGCCTTCCTCTACGGCAGATCCAACGGATTAATGCGGTAGACAATCTTACGTCCTCTGCAGTCCTCCAGCGTATAATCCGGCGAATAGCGGATCTCCGTTATAACAAGCTCCCCGTTCTCGCCGAGCGCTCCGTAACCAAACTCCAGTATTCCGTCAGCCAGGTAATGCACGGTCGTGAACCGAAGCGTCGATTTGTTGGCCAGCAAATTGGTTTCACTGACCGTACTATGCAGATAAAACAAGTCATAATACTCTCTTACCGTCGGGTCTATTTTCATAACATCGACGAGTGTGCAGCCTTCCGAAATCCCCATGAACTCTTCGTGTTTCTTCAGTTCACCGGGATAGATCAAAACCGGGTACCCGACCAACGTCGCCAACCGATTTTCTTCTGTTGCAAACCAGAAAACGCGCCTCCCCAGCTCCGATGCGAACGCCGTGTAATACATTCCATCCGGCATTTTCCGGAATACCGTTTCCGGATGCGAATAATAGAGCGAATGTATACGAGTGATACCGTTTTCATAGTTTTCAAACACGCCGAAATCAATTCCGAGACGAACAAATCGCTTCTGTCCGATAAAATACCCGTACCAGTCTTCGGAATTGTATGCTTTCACACTTAGTTTTTCCGCTTCATTGCACAAAGCCGTATTTCGGACATACTCGTAAAATTCATCAACCGACAGGGAAAGGATTTCTTCCTGGGAAAGAGGCGTCGGCGTTATTCGCTCCGTCGGCGTAACCGTGGGCGACGGGGTGATCGTCGGCGACGGCTCAACAATCTCATTAACATAAACCGGTTGTTCACTGTACTTTGATC
>CADBLW010000126.1 GCA_902795625.1 uncultured Lachnospiraceae bacterium
GACATGTCCATCACGGAGCGCTTCGTGACGCTCTGCAACGGCGTGACACTGTGCATGGCGACGCTTGACGAGATACATAATCCCATGGAGCTGGCGAAGCTGATGACGAAGTACCATACGGAGTCCATCGTATGTACGCCGTCGTACCTTTCCAGCCTTCTTGAGGTGCCGGAAATGCGCGAGCCTATAGCGGCGCTGAAGGCGTACCACGTCGGCGGCGAGGCTTTTCCGTCCACGCTGATCGCGCGGCTCAAGGAGCTGAACCCGGACTCTCACGTGATGAACGGTTACGGCCCCACGGAGACATCCGTGTGCTGCACCTCCTCGGAGATCCTTCCGGGGCAGCCGATCACCATCGGCAAGCCGGAGGCCAATGTGACGCACTATGTGATGGACAAGCAGAAGCGGATCGTGCCGCCCGGAGTGAGCGGCGAGCTGATCATCTGCGGCGCGGGCGTGGGAAGAGGCTACGTGAAGCTCCCGGACAGAACGGCTGCTTCGTTCTTCACGTGCCTCGGACAGAAGGCGTACCACAGCGGAGACCTTGTGCGGCTGAACGAGTACGGCGAGTACGATTACTTCGGGCGCATGGACAACCAGGTGAAGCTGCGCGGCCTGCGCATCGAGCTGGATGAGATCGAAAATGTCATGCTCGAGTACCCGGGCGTGAAGCTGAGCAAGGTGATCGTGTGCAACAATGGAAAGGAAGACTATCTGGCGGGGTATTATACCGCGGAAAATGAGGTCCCCGTACCGGAGCTCCGTGCCTTCCTCAAGGGCCGCCTGACGCCTTACATGGTGCCCGACGCCATGCTTCAGCTCGATAAGATGCCGCTTACCGTGAACGGCAAGATCGACAAGAAACAGCTGCCGGACATCGCCGACGCGGCGGAGGAACGGGAGTATGTGGCGCCGGAAGGAGCCATGGAGGAACGGATCTGCTCTTATTTTGCGAAGGTCCTCAATCAGGAGCGCATCAGCGCCACGGACAATTTCTTCGAGATCGGCGGAACGTCGCTGTCGGTTGCGCTGATCGTATCGACGGCGATCCACGACGGGCTTGATCTTGTGTACAAGAACGTCTTTGAGTATCCTACGCCCCGCATGCTCGCGAAGTACCTCGAGGACAAGGCGGGTGAAGCGCAGAAGACCGAGCCGGCACCGGCTCAGCAGAGCGGAGCGGACGATGCGAATAAGGCCGGCGTGCAGCCTTCGGAAAATGCGGCTGCCGCGAAGGCGGATTCCGCTAAGTACGCATCGATCCTGAGCGGAAACTGTGTGGCCAACCTCGCCGGCATCCGACCGGGACGCCTCGGAAACGTACTGTTGACCGGCGCGACGGGCTTCCTGGGGATCCACGTGCTGTACGAGCTGCTTCACAGCGACGGGGTCGATCACATCGTGTGCCTTGCGAGAAAGAGACATTCGATCACGCCCGAGACGCGGATCAGCCACTATCTGATGTACTACTTCAACGATACGTTCACGGAGCTGATGGAGAAGAAGGTGCAGATCATCGACGCCGATATTACGGACGAGGATCTCGCCGACCGTCTGGGCGATGTACCGTGCGACGTGATCATAAACTGCGCCGCGATGGTCAAGCATTTTGAGACCGGCAACCTGATCCACAGGATCAACACGGAGGGCGTTGTCCATCTGATCGAGCTTGCTCTCAAGGTGAACGCGAAGCTTGTCCAGATTTCCACCCTGAGCATCGCGGGACAGATCGACAGTGACCGGCTGCATGAGGTCATCCTCCATGAGACGGAGTTTGAGATCGGACAGAGAACGGACACCAACAAGTATGTGGAGTCGAAGTACGACGCGGAAGCTGCGATCTACGACGCGATGGAGAAACGCGGCCTGAAGGCGAAGGTCATCCGCATCGGAAACCTGATGGGAAGACGCAGCGACGGCGAGTTCCAGATGAATTTCAACACCAACGGTTTTGTCAACCGGTTGAAAGCGTACCGTGTTCTCGGCTGTTTCCCGGTCAGCAGAATGGACGAGCAGGTGGAGTTCTCGCCGGTGGATATGACTGCGAAGGCCGTGGTGACGCTTGCGGGCACGCCGGATGAATTTACCGTCTTCCACGCCAACAACTGTCACAACATTCATTTTGCGAATGTGCTGGAAGCGTTTGAGGAGTGCGGGTTCCACATCGACGTGGTGGATGACGAAACCTTCGCGAAGCGTTTTGCCGAGGCCCTCTACGACGAGAAGAAGAGCCTGTACGTCTCCAGCCTGATCACGTACGATGACAATGAAAATAAGACACTGCAGTGGACGCTGTCGGACAACAGCTACACGGTCAAGGCGCTGTACCGGCTGGGTCTCTCGTGGCCCGTTATCTCGCCGGTGTATGTCCGGAAGCACCTGGAGGCGCTTGCGACCCTGGGCTTCTTCGATCCGGAAGACTGATGCGGGGATGTGCCCCTGCGTTACAGGTCCTGCAGTATTGGTAAGGAGCAATGATAATGATCAAAAATGTAGTGCTCGACATGGGAAATGTCCTTCTGGACTACAATCCCGATGCGGTTCTGGACATGTTCTGTTCCTCCGCGGAGGAGAAGGAAGTGATCCGCAGGGAACTCTTCGAAGGTCCCGAGTGGGCGATGGGAGACCGCGGTGACATTAAGGACGCGGACCGGTTTGACCTTGTGAAAGGGCGCGTGCCCGAGCAGTTTCACGCCGCGCTGAAGGCCTGCGCGGACCGGTGGGAGGTCTGTATGAACCCGCTGGAGGGCGCGAGGGAATTTTGCGATTACGTGAAGGAACACGGGTACGGGATCTATGTGCTGTCGAATGCCAGCGACCTGTTCTACACGTATTTTCCGAAGTTCCTGCCTCTTGATTACTTCGACGGCGTGTTCGTTTCGTCGGATTATCGCATGCTGAAGCCGGACACGGAGATCTACCGGACATTCCTCGAAAAATACGGATTGAAGGGCGAGGATTGCCTTTTTGTCGATGACCGTGAGGACAACGTTCGAGGAGCCCTGGAGGCCGGGATGAACGGCTTCCGTTTCACGGGCGATTACGACGCGGTGATCCGCCGTATCACGGAAAATGAGTAAACCGCAGACGGAGATCTGACGCGGTATCGATTTGGGAGAAATTATGACAGACAAAAAGAAAAGAATTGACGGCCACATTCATATTGAGCGTGGGCCGTACACGTTGGAATGGATACAGGAGTTCGTCGACCGCGCGGTGGAGACCGGGGTCGATGAGATCCGGCTTCTGGAGCACAACTTCCGGTTTGAGGAGTTCGTGCCGATGTACGATTCCGTGCGGGCGTACAGCGATTTCACGGACGCGTGGTTTCGGCGCGTCGGCGGGGTGCGGAAGCTTGAGGAGTATCTGGAACTGATCGAGCTTGTCCGGAAGCAGGAGTATCCGGTGGAGATCAAGTTCGGCATGGAGGTGTGTTATTTTCCGAAATATGAGGAGATGACACAGGAGCTGACGCATGGCAAGGGGCTTGACTTCCTGCTCGGGAGCGTGCATTTTGCGGGGGATTTCGCGTTCGACCACACGGCGGAGCTGTGGGAAGGGGAGGACGTTGACAAGGTCTTTCGGAAATACTTTGAGGACGAGATACTGCTCGCAAAATCCGGGCTGTTCGACGGGATCGGGCATCCGGACAGCATCACGCTGTTCGGGCACAGGCCGTCCTTTGCGCTGAGCGGGTACTACGAGCGGCTGGCGGAGGAGCTGGC
>CADBLW010000127.1 GCA_902795625.1 uncultured Lachnospiraceae bacterium
ATACGGAGATCGTGTCGATACCGGGCCATACCAGGTTGTTGCAGCGCACGGCGTGCATCCAGGTTTGGCGGCAGTCATCGGAGAGATCCGCGAAGATCTTCGCGTTTTCGTCCTCGCGGGCAAAGATCTGCGTGATGCGCGCGCCGACGATATTTTCCTGCAGGTACGCGTTCAGGTTCGAGTTCTTGTTGGACACGCGCTGCCATGCCTTGCGCTGGCGGTTTTTGATCCAGAACAGGAACGCTGCGAGGAACGGTACACCGCACATGACCACGAGTGTCATCTGCACATCCACGATCAACATGAAAATGATGATCAGGATCAGGTTGATCATCTCGAGGATGACGTTGATCAGACCGTTCGAGAGCATATCCGAAACGGAGTTCACGTAGTTGACAACACGGATCAGGATCTTGCCGTGAGGCCGGTCGTCGTAGTATTGGAACGGCAGTTTCTGCAAGTGCGCGAACAGATCCTTGCGGATGTCGTAAATGATGCTCTGCGACACGCGGATCATCAGCTTCGACCGGATCAGTCCGAGGATGACACTGATTGCGAAGACCAGAACCAGCAGTCCGCCCAAAAGGAACAGATACGGCTTGTCCGCGTTCGGGATCGCATCGTCGATGGCCTTCTGCGTGAAGATCGGGGCAAGCAGTCCGGAAGCGGCGCCGAGAGCACTGATGATCAGTGCGAGGGCCATCTTCGGAAGGTATTTCTTAATGTATGCGGATGCGAGCAGGAGGTGCCTTATGTTAAAGGGTTCGTCAAGCCGTTCGTCCTGTTTGTAGGTATTTCTTTCAGCCATTGTCCGTCACCCCCTCTCACGCGCTGACCGCTGACTCGCCGAGCTGAAGCTTCACGAGTTCCGCGTAGTAACCGTCTGCCTCGACAAGCTCTCTGTGGTTGCCGGACTCGATGATCCGTCCGTCTTTTAAAACGAGTATCTTGTCGCAGAATTTCGTCGTGGAGATACGCTGCGCGATGATGATCTTCGTGCACGGAAAATCAAGGTTGCGCAGGCTGTGCTGGATCTGCTTCTCCGTCTCCATGTCAACAGCGGAGGTCGTGTCGTCAAGGATCAGGATGGAAGGCCGGATGGCGAGCGCACGCGCCAGCGAGATACGCTGCTTCTGACCGCCCGAGAGACCCACGCCGCGCTCACCGACGATGGTGTCGTAGCCTTCCGGCATGTGGTGGATGAAGTCGGACGCCGCCGAGTAGCGGGCGTATTTTTCGACCTCTTCCGCGGTAAGCGCCATGGCGCCGTAGGCGATGTTGCCCTCGATCGTATCGGAGTACAGCAACACGTCCTGCGTCGCCAGACCGATGTTCTTTCGCAGATCGGTCAGTTTATAATTCTCAACCGGAACGCCGTCCACGCGCACCGAGCCTGAGTTGGGCTCGTAAAAACGCGGGATCATCTGGATCAGCGAGGTCTTGCCGCAGCCGGTCTCGCCGATGATGGCCACCGTCTCGCCGGGTTCCGCGGTAAATGTAATATCCCTAAGGACAGGTAATTTGCCGTCTTCGTACTGGAAACTGACATGGTCGAACTCGACCTTGCCCTCGAAGCGCTCCGGATGCGCGATCGCATCGGGATGATCAACAATCTCCGCCTCGGAGTAATAGATCTCCATGATCTTGTCGGACGCCGCACTGAAGCGCTGGAACTCGTTCATGATGTTGCCCATCATGCGCATCGGGTTCGCGATTGCCCAGATCAAAAGGGAAAATGCGGTGTAGTCACCCATGCTGATGCGGCCGTTGATGATGAACACGCCGCCCGCCATGAGAAGGATCACCGGGAGCGCGTTGGCGATCAGCTCGACGAAGGGGAAGAACTTAAGCCACACCATCTGTGTCTTGATGTTGGTGTCTCGGTAGTCCATGTTGGACTTGTCGAACTTCTCCTTCTCGTATTCCTCGCGGGCAAATGCCTTGACCACGCGGTTGCCGGATATATTTTCCTGCGCATCGGTATTCATTCCCGCAAGCTTCTCACGGAGTGCCTTGTGCATCGGGGCAACTTTCCTGCGGAATCTGAACACGATGAAGAAGATCAGCGGCGCTATGGAGACAATGCACAGCGCCAGGACCACATCGATGAGGAAGAAGTACACCGCCGCGGAGCAGAACAGCGTGATCGACTCCACGATACAGCGGATTACCCACGCGATGTTGTGGCGCACCGCATCCAGGTCGCCTGTGACGCGGGTCATCAGGTCGCCGGTACGGTAGGTGCTGTAGAACTTCATGTCCTGCCGCTGGATCTTGTTGTAAAGGAAGTTACGGATCCGGAACAGCGTTCCCTGGGAAACCCGCTCGTAGGCCATGCAGTCCAGATACACGACGATGACGCGGAACAGAGTCAGACCGACCATCAGCGTGAGCAGCGTGTAGATGGTTTCCTCCTTGTCACTCAGGGGCTGTCCGGTCCTCTGCGCCTCCGAGAACAGGTTGATCAGCTCTCTCGAAAAATGAGGCACGACAAGCTGAAGCACGTTGTAAAGCGCTGTTCCGAACAGCGCCACAATAAAGAGTGCATGCCTTCCTTCCATGTTTTCCCAAAGCCAGCCGAGGCGGGATTTGGGGTACTTGTTTTTCTTGTCCATGTGCTCCTCCGTGACGCGCGCCGCAGTCGCCATAAGTACTGCACACGCATCGTCTCTTGTTCATAGTATAGAAGCTTGTTTGTCATTGTATGGTTATAGAGTAACAAATTGTTAACCTGTTAACAATGTCCATTATTCGCAAGAGAATGTCTTAATTTGTGTTTTGTGCAGTCCACCTGCAGATCCGCTGATTCCGAACCCGGCGATGCCGCTGTCTTCGATCTCCGCACGAGCGGATGAACCGCATTACTATGGGGAAGAACCGTAAAAAGGCGCCCCGGACAACCGGAACGCCTCGATGGTTTTTGTTTCTTCGATTTTTCGAAAATGATGATGTCACCGCTGCCCTTCCGGTGACAATACCGCCGTTATCTCTCCGGCGGCAGACCTGTTGTTACCCTTCCAGCGGCAGACCCGTGGTGGTGCCGTCCGCGAGACGGATGATCAGTCTCCCGGCTCCGGACGCGTTCTGGTGCTGTCCATCGATCAGGATCTCCTCGATCACCTGGCTGCACGAGCTCGCGATTACTCTCGCCTTGTGCGCCTTTGTAACCTCGTCAAGGTCAAGGTCGAAGGAATCCTTCATGTTGACGTAGTGGTAAAGCTGCAGCCCGACGGTGAAATCGCGGTCGTCGTCCACCGGCTCCCCCCGGAAATTGAACTTCAGGAAGGAGTGCGTCTTCTGGTCGTACTCGACCTCAAACCCCTCCGAGAGCTGGTAAAACTCCGTGTGCGCGCCCTCCAGCGCCTCGTCGCGGAGCATCCGCATCAGACCGTGCTTGAGCTGCGCTCCGCTCCAGTGCACCATGTACACCGGATCATCGTACGGGAAGCATACCGTAAAATCGCCCTTGGTCACGATCGGGCCGAGCGCCTCGTTGCGGATGGAACCCGATGCTAAAAGGAAAATGTCAACGCCCAGCGCATTCTTCAGAATATCGGAGAACAGATCGCCCAGCTCCGTCTCGCGGTTGCGCTCCGGATGCGTGAGTTCGCGGACAAATCTCGTGAGGATCTGACCGTATTTTGCGTCCGTCTGCGTCTGATACACATCGATCACCTTCTCGATCGCCGGATCCTTCGGGCATGTCTCCGCATTAATCGGGATGGGCTGCCAGGTGTAGCTGTCGATGCAGTTGTTGTCCGTGTCGATCACGATGTCGAAGCGTCCGATCTGGTCCGTTCCGGTTCCCGCCTGAACGATCGGGATCCCGTTCACCTCCGCGGGCTCGGTCAGGAACGTGTGCGAGTGTCCGCCGATGATCACGTCGACGCCCCACGCGGGGTTCAACAGAGCAGCCAGCTTCTTGTCCTCCTCAAAGCCGATGTGGGTGAGCAGGACCGTAAAATCGACATCCAGCGAATTGTACGTGTTGCAGATGCGGCCGACCTCGTCCGCAGCGTCCTCGAGGGTTACGAAGGTGCCGATCAGATTGTCCTTGCGGCACTGCGCGAGCGCGATCTCGGTGATGATGCCGATGAACAGGATCTTCATGCCGTCGATCTCAATGATCTTGCACGGCGCGAACAGTCTCTTGTGGTTCGTGGAGATGTGCAGGTTCGCGTTGATGATCGGGAACTCCGCGCATTTTTCGAGAAACAACAGATGCGAAAGGCCGTAGTCAACCTCATGGTTGCCCACCGTCACGATGTCCGGGGCGAGGATGTTCATGATCTGGATCGTGGAGACACCCTTGAACTCGGAGTCGATGATGGAGCCTCGGAACATATCGCCCGCGTTGACGTAGAGGACGTTGTCCTCCTGTTCGCGCACCTGGTTGATGTAGCCGGACAGGCGCGTCAGACCGCCCGTTTCGTTGCCGTCCGCGTCGGTCTTGGGCAGAAAATCTCCGTGCATGTCGTTGGAATGCAGGATCGTCAGTTTCTTTAAAAGTTTTTTCGGCATGTCTTTCTCCTGTCCCCGGCCGGGCCGGGTTTCTTTTTAATCTGTCTGCTTTATTCAAACAGGTAGGCCTGCAAGCTCCCCTTCACGGGCTGACCTTTCTCATCGGTCTGGTACGACCAGAGCGG
>CADBLW010000128.1 GCA_902795625.1 uncultured Lachnospiraceae bacterium
AATAGAAACTTGTATAGTTCAAAAGCTCCGCGGACTTCTCGCGGATCAGGAATTTCCTCTTCTGGAAGCGGTCGCGGGACAGGGTCCTCTTGATCAGACCGAAGAGGTTGGCAGGATTGTTCAGAAGTTTGGACTCCTCGATAAAACGGGAGAAGGAAGGCACCACGGAGCCGGATACGATATCGGTCATATCCTCGCGGCTGCCTTTATTTTTCTCATCAAAATCCCGGGTGCTCAGGACGTTCGCGACGATCTTCTTAAGTTTCCCGTAGAAATGCTTCTGCGACAGGGCGTTCAGAAGAAACGCAAGCATGCAGATCACGAAGGCCGCGACGTTAGGGAACGTCAGACCGTCGGTGCGCATGTTCATAAGAGTCAGCAGTACGGCGGCCAAGGAGCACTCGTAGGTGACGGCCTCGTAAACCCGGAAGAATTTGCACAGAAGAATGTGCGTGAATGCGACAAAGATAATGACAAACAGGTATTCGTAGGAGGCCCAAAAGAAAACGCGCAGCCCTGTTCCGATCCCTTTGAAGATATAGAGCAACAGATCCAGAATCATTTTCCCGCCTCCTTTACTCTACATGCGTCAGAAAGACGATGGCCGAATCGAGTCTCTTCAGATAGTTTGCCTTCAGCTCCGGAAAACGGTCCTCATAGAACCCATGAAACTGTATTCCCACCAGGGATTCCGTCTTCTCCTCACGGCTTCGTTTCAACTGGCTTGACAGGACAACACTGTCGGAGAAGAGCTTCTGCAGTTCCGGGAAACGGTCGTACCACCTGCTTCGTCCCCAGAAACGGAACGCGGTGATGATGCGGAGCGTGGTGTTGATCTCGTCGATGGATTGGGCGATATCGCCGGCCGCCTTCTTTTTGTCGGCATTGTCCGCGTTCGCGATGAGCTCGCGCTGCGTTGTCAGAGTCTCCAGATACTCCTTCTTATGCTGGTAAAACTCCATGTTGTCTTCGTCGTTCCGGTCAATCAGCCACATGTAGAGGGAGAACAACAGGGCGACGACGGTGAAGACGCAGGATACGATTTCCAAAATACTGGATAGCATGGCCAATTCCTCGCTGATCGTAAGAGTATCGTGCTTGAATACGGATATGCCACAATCTTACACCGATACAGGCGGAAAATCCACTGAAAAATGAAAATTCGGAAGAGGATTTTCCACTGCCCGATTGTTGATTCGAAGCCCGAAAAATGCTATAATGAAAAACGACGAATCGCGAAAGGAGAAGCCCATGGATTTTACGCATTTACATGTGCATACGGAGTACAGTCTGCTGGACGGCGCGGGCAAGATCAAAGAGATGGTGCACCGTGCGAAGGAACTCGGTATGGATGCGCTGGCGATCACGGATCACGGCGTCATGTACGGGGTCATTGACTTCTATCGCGCATGTCTTGCGGAGGGCATCAAGCCGGTGATCGGCTGCGAGGTGTATGTGGCGCAGGGATCACGGTTTGACAAGACCGGAACGGTCAGCGAAAAGCGGTATTATCATATGGTCCTTCTCGCGGAAAATGATCTCGGTTACAAAAACCTGATGAAGATCGTTTCCAAGGGTTTTACGGAGGGCTTTTACTATAAACCACGCGTGGATTACGAGCTGCTGGAGACGTACCATGAGGGTCTGATCGCGCTGTCGGCGTGCCTCGCGGGAGAGATCCCGACGCTGCTACGCATGGGTCTGTACGAGGACGCGGTGGAGTGCGCGAAGCGCCTGCAGGGCATTTTCGGCGAGGGCAATTTCTTCCTCGAGCTGCAGGACCACGGAATTCCGGATCAGAAGCTTGTCAACCAGGCGCTTCTGCGGATGAACAAGGAGACGGGCATCCCGCTTGTGTGCACCAACGATATTCACTATGTGAAGGCCGAGGACTGGGAGGCGCACGATGTGCTTCTGTGCATCCAGACGCAGGCGAAGGTGCAGGACGAGGACCGCATGCGCTACGAGGGCGGCCAGTATTACATGAAGTCGTCGGAGGAGATGGCTGCGCTGTTCCCGTACGCGCCGGAGGCGCTGGAGAACACGAAGAAGATCTCGGACCGCTGCCATGTGGAGATCGAGTTCGGGCATTACAAGCTGCCTGTGTTCGAGGTGCCCGAGGGCTACACCGCGTACGACTATCTCGAGGAGCTGTGCCGCGCCGGTCTCAAGGAACGCTACCCGGACAACTACGAGGAGCACGAAGAGCGGTTGATGTACGAGCTTACGACGATCCGCACGATGGGCTTCGTCGATTACTTCCTGATCGTGTGGGACTTCATCCGCTACGCGAAGGAGCATGACATTCCGGTCGGCCCCGGACGAGGCAGCGGCGCCGGAAGTATTGTCGCATATTCTCTGAAGATCACGGACATCGATCCGATCCGGTACTCGCTCATTTTTGAGCGTTTCCTGAACCCGGAGCGTCAGACGATGCCCGATATCGACGTGGACTTCTGTTATGAACGAAGACAGGAGGTCATCGATTATGTCGTGAACCGCTACGGAGCGGATCACGTGGTGCAGATTGTCACCTTCGGTACCCTGCAGGCGCGCGGTGTCATCCGTGACGTCGGGCGCGCGATGGACCTTCCGTACGCGAGGGTGGACGCCGTCGCCAAGATGGTTCCCATGGAACTGGGCATGAACATCAAGAAGGCGCTGGACATCAGCAAGGAACTGTCGGCTCTTGTGGCGTCGGATCCCGAGATCGCGCGGCTGATCGATTTTGCGAAGAGGCTGGAGGGACTTCCCAGACATACCTCGATGCATGCAGCGGGCGTGGTCATCGCGCCGGCTCCCGCGGATGATCTGGTGCCGCTGTCGAGATCTGCCGACGGTACGATCACGACGCAGTACACGATGACGACGCTGGAGGAGCTGGGACTTCTCAAGATGGATTTCCTGGGTCTTCGAACGCTCACGGTCATCAAGGACGCGGAGGACATGGTCCGCGAGGAGAATCCTGAATTTTCCGTTGAAAAGCTGTCCTACGACGATCCCGCGGTGTACGACCTGCTCGCTTCCGGCAAGACTGAGGGCATTTTCCAGTTGGAAAGTGCGGGTATGAAAGCGTTCATGAAGGAGCTTAAGCCGCGGTGTCTCGAGGATGTCATCGCCGGCATCAGCCTGTACCGCCCGGGCCCGATGGATTTCATTCCGAAGTACATCGCGGGCAAGGACGATCAGGAGCATATCACTTACGACTGTGAACAGCTGCGGCCGATCCTGGAGTCGACCTACGGCTGTATCGTATATCAGGAACAGGTCATGCAGATCGTGCGCGATCTTGCCGGGTACAGCTTCGGGCGAAGCGACCTGGTGCGCCGCGCGATGAGCAAGAAGAAGGCGGAGGTCATGGCCAAGGAGCGCCAGAACTTTGTCTTCGGCAACGAGGAAGCCAATGTGCCGGGCTGTGTGGCCAACGGCATTCCGGCTGAGGTTGCCAACCGCATCTTCGATGAGATGACGGATTTCGCAAGCTATGCGTTCAACAAGTCCCACGCCGCGTGCTACGCGGTGGTGGCATACCGGACGGCGTACCTGAAGCGGTATTATCCGGCGGAGTTTATGGCGGCGCTGATGACGTCCGTCATCGACAACGGGGACAAGGTCTCCGGGTATATCGCGACGCTCCGGCCGATGGGCATCTCGCTTCTTCCTCCCGACATCAACGAGGGTGTCGCGGCGTTCAGCGTCGGTCACACGGAGGACGGAAAGAAGGCGATCCGCTACGGTCTCTCGGCGATCCGCGGTCTCGGAACGCAGGTGATCGACGCGATCGTCAGGGAGCGCGAGAACAACGGACCGTTCACATCCCTCACGGATTTCATCACGCGGATGAACGGCAGGGAAGCGAACAAGCGCACCATAGAAAACTTCATCAAAGCCGGCGCGTTCGACAGTCTGCCGGGCACGCGCAAGCAGATGATGCAGGCGTATGCGGCGATCGTGGATGACACGGCAGCCGACCGCAAGAAGCAGCTGACCGGGCAGATGTCACTCTTTGATTTTATGGAGCCCGAGGAAAAGCCGACGGAAGCCTTCCCGGACTGTGGTGAATTTTCCAAGGAGGAGATCCTGGCCTTCGAGAAGGAGGTGCTGGGCATCTATGTCAGCGGCCATCCGCTGGAGGCGGATTACGACCTTCTTCAGAAGCAGGTGACGGCACGGACCATCGATTTCAATCTCGATGAGGAGACCGGACTTCCGAACGTGAAGGACGGCGCCACATACATCATCGGCGGACTGCTCACGGGCATCACGACGAAGACCACGAAGAGCAATTCCATCATGGCATTTCTCACGATCGAGGATCTGGTGGGAACCGCCGAGGTTCTGGTGTTCCCGAAGGATTACGAGAAGAACCGCGAGCGGTTTGTCCCGGACAGCAAGGTCTTTCTGATGGGCCGCGCGAGCGTGGAGGAGGACAAGCCTGCCAAGCTTCTGTTCTCACGCATCTGTCCGTTCGCGGATGTGCCGCGCAAGCTGTGGGTGCGGTATGACAACGCGGCGGCCTGCGAGGCGGATCTCGCGCATCTGACGGAACTTGTCTCGGGCAGCGACGGCAGAGTTCCCGTGGCGGCCGTGTGCGTCGCGGAGAAGGCAGTGCGGAACCTTCCGCGCGGGATCATGATCGATCCCGAGGACGGGACACTGGACCGTCTGAAGAAGGAGTACGGGGAAGAAAGGATCGCGTTTACATACCAGAACGCGTTTTGACGGGAGGTAACCCATATACCGGAGTTCGGTCCGGAATAACTATGCATAAGGAGAGTATCGGTATGGGTCTGTTTAAGGGAAAGAAAGAGGAAACTATGACGATCGGAGTACTGACCAGCGGCGGTGACGCGCCGGGAATGAATGCGGCAGTGCGTGCTGTCGTACGTACCGCGGTACATGCGGGAATGAAGGTGAAGGGTATCCTTCGAGGATACTCGGGACTCCTTGAGGAGGATTTTATCGAGATGACGACCCGGAGCGTTGCGGATATCATCCAGCGCGGCGGGACGATCCTCTACACGGCGCGCTGCCCGGAGATGATGCATCCCGACGGACCCGAGAAGGCCGCGAGCATCTGCCGGAAGCACGGTATCGACGCGCTTGTTGTCATCGGCGGTGACGGTTCCTACCGCGGTGCACTGGAGATCTCCAAGCACGGGATCAACGTGATCGCTGTCCCGGGAACCATCGATCTCGACGTCGCGAGCTCTGATTACACGATCGGTTTTGATACCGCGTTAAATACCGCTATGGAAGCCATCGACCGCGTGCGTGATACGTCAGCCTCCCATGAGCGCTGCAGTATCATCGAGGTCATGGGCCGCAAGGCAGGTCACATCGCAATGTGGTGCGGTATCGCCAACGGCGCCGAGGAAATTCTGATCCCCGAGCGCTATGACTATGAGGAGCAGGCCATCATCGACCGTATCGCAGAGCGCAAGAAGCTCGGCAAGAACCTTCATATTATCATCAACGCAGAGGGTGTCGGTGACTCCAACGGTATGGCCAAGCGCATCGAGGCTGCGACCGGACTCGAGACCCGCGCGACCATCATCGGTTATATCCAGAGAGGCGGAAGCCCGACCTGCCGTGACCGTGTGTTTGCGTCCGCGATGGGGGCTCATGCAGTGGATATCCTCTTAGCAGGCGGCTCGAACCGCGCGGTATGCTTCCTGAAGGGTGAGTTTACCGACATGGATCTCGCCGAGGCGATCGCCATGAAGAAGGATATTGACACCTATTTGTGGGATATTTCCAGAAAGTTGTGCAGATAATGTATTTTCCGAGTCATTACAAAAAGCATAAGGCAGTGGAACTGACAAAGCCTTATCTGAACGGGCAGAGCATCGGTGTGCTGAATGATATGCCGTACGGTTTCCGGACCGTCGGCAATGTCGGCTGCGGGCCGCTCGCTCTCTACAACGCGATGCGCTACAAGGGGCTGGAGCCTGATCTTCCGAAGATCCTTCGGTACATGGAGCTGGCCGCTGCACCGTTCGGTGCCGCGTTCGGAACGTTCCCGTTCAGCATGGGATACTGCCTGCGTCATTTCGGGCTGAAGAACAAGATGACGCTCTCTTTTAAGAAACTGTCCGCGTCCGATTCCTGCGTGATCGCGTACTGGACGAAGCGGCCGATCTTCGGAGGAGGCCATTTCGTGTTCTGCGTCAAGCAGGAGGACGGCACGTTTTTAGTTTACAACCGCTGGAGCAATGTGTCCGAGCCGCGCGTGTGCAAGACGCTGCGCGAGGTTGTGAAGAAGCATTGCCTGATCGTGGGGTATATCCTGAAGTAACCGGAGACGGTCTGTCACCGGTTCGTTGACGGATGTAAGTCCGGATCGCAGGGTAACCGGGGGCATTTATGAAAAAAAGACACACACAGGTATGGATTGCGACGGTCTTGTCGGGGTTGGTACTGGCAGGACTGTTGCTTATGTTCGGGCTCGGTTTGTTCGACGGGAACAAACCGGAGCCGACGGTTCTGCCGCCGGATGGAGCGGTGACGGCAACGCCGGCACAAGCAGGAGAGACAACTCCCGCGGGCACCCTGACGCCGCAGGCAACACCGACGCCGGCGGGTGCAGTAACGCCCGATGCAACACCGGCTCAGACTGGCAGCTTGACACCGGAGGCAACAATCACACCGACGCCGGGCGGAAAAGACAACTCCGATGTTGTCAATCCGCAGCTGGAAACAGCGGCCTACTGTCTGGACGTCGGAGAGGGCAGCAGCACGCTGTTCTGCTCAGGGACGACCGCGGTGCTCATCGACGGCGGCGACGCGTACACGTCCTCGTACGTCATCAGTTTTCTCAAGCGGCTCGGAATCAAGCGGCTGCAGCTTGTGGTGGCGACGCACTATGACAGCGATCATATCAGCGGGCTCGTGGGAGCACTGTCCGCATTTGCGGTGGACGAGGTCTGGGGACCCGCATACGAGGGAGACACGAAGACGTACGCCTCCTTCGCCTCGATGATCCGGAGCAGGGATGTGCCGTGGACGTACCCCGGGGACGGGCGGACATTTTCCGCGGACGGGTTCACGGTGACCGTACTTGCGTCCTCCGTGCCGGGGACTGCGAGACAGAGCGGAGACGCGGCAGATGACGATGCCGGGATGGGTGATCCGTCGGAGACCGGAGAGGACACGTCGCTGGCTCTGCGGGTGACACTTGACAACGTGAGTATACTTGTTATGGGCGATGCGGGCGCGGCCAGGGAACGGGCGCTTGTGAAGAAGGGTGCCGTCGGCAAATGCGACATTTTCCTTGTGAACCATCACGGGAGCCGCTATTCCAACACCTCGGAGCTTCTTGGCGCGGCGCGTCCGAAGTACGCTGTGATCAGTGTGGGAGAGAACGATTACGGGCACCCCGCGAAGGAATGCATCGACAGGATTGTTGAGTGCGGTGCGCTGATCTACCGGACCGATGTGCAGGGAACGGTCATATTTTCCATCGAGGGTGATGTGATCCGGCCTTACGCGGCGGCGCTGGAGGACCCGTACCGGAAGGATGACGGCGGGATCAAGTCGGCGGAGAAGCTGCCGGAGGGCGTCACGTATATCCTGAACGGCAATACGATGAAATATCATCTGCCGGATTGCTCGAGCGTGGCGGGGCAAATGCACCGCAACTGGTATTATTTCTACGGAACTGCGGAGGCGGCGGAGGACATGGGCTACCAGCCGTGCGGCAACTGCCTCGGAAAGCATTGAGATACGCCGGATCCGGCGACACGGAGGAAGTATGGACGAGAATGAATTGAAGGCATCGGAATTGACGGCCGACGGTCTTGAGGGCGAAGTGTCCGAAGCGGAAGCTGCAGCGGAGGACATGATCGAGGGCGAAACATCCGAAGCAGAAACCGCGGAGGATGTGTTCGAGGACAAAGCAGCCGTAACGGAGTCTGAGGAAACCGGGTCTGACAGCGACGTCTCTGAGGAAGAGTCTGCGGAGGACGGCGAGTCCTCAGAACAACCGCTCAAGGCGGAGAACCGGAAGAAGACCGAGGAGGAGCTGAAGGCGGAAAATGAAGCGCGCTGCGACGAGGCGCTCACCACCGAGAAGTTCTGCCTCACGTACACGCTGCGGTTCAAGGATCTGGCGAAGTTCAATCTTCGGTATTCGCTGCTCGGGATCGGCAATTCGCTGTTCTGGCTTGTGCTCATCATCAGCATCGCGTACCTTGCGACCTCGTGGACGGAGCTCGGCGCGCAGAGGCGTGCGCTGATCATCATCCTTGTGGTGTTCCTGATCTGGTACGTGCCCATCCGCGCGGTCATCAACGCGGCGAAGAGCGCGTCGTACCTGCGCAATCAAAGCACACCGACAGAATATCACGTCTGTGAGAACGGCTTTGTCATCTGCCAGGAGGGAGAGCGCGGACTGCTTGAGTACTCGAAGATCAGCCGCCTGAAGGAGACGAAATCGACGCTGTACGCGTACGTGTTCCGCAACAGCGGGTTCATTTTCCCGAAGGATATCGTGGCGGACCGCTACGAGGAGCTGAAGGCGCTTTTGTACGCCCGTGCAGGAAAGAAATAATGCATACGCAGGGGACTGCGGCGACGGACCGTGAAAATCCGTCGGAAAATACACCGGATGGAGTCGGAAATGGTTGTTGAAAGTTTCAGTGCGGAAGAGACCTTTCACTACGGGCAGCTGCTCGGCGAGAGGGTGCCTGCGGGGTCGGTGATCTGCCTTAACGGCGATCTCGGCGTCGGCAAGACCGTGT
This sequence comes from uncultured Lachnospiraceae bacterium, assembly GCA_902795625.1. Classification (GTDB taxonomy): domain Bacteria; phylum Bacillota; class Clostridia; order Lachnospirales; family Lachnospiraceae; genus ISDg. Next base: position 8,742 of record CADBLW010000128.1, read on the forward strand.
TTGTGAAGGGCGTTGCGAAGGGCCTTGGCATCACGGAGCCCGTGAGCAGCCCGACGTTTACGATCGTGCAGGAGTACCGGGAGGGGCGCGTTCCGCTGTTTCATTTTGATGTGTACCGGATCGATGATCCGGACGAAATGTATGAGATCGGCTACGAGGAGTATTTCTTCGGCGACGGTGTCTGCCTGATCGAGTGGGCGGACAGGATCCGGGAACTGATCCCGGAGGAGGCGACGCGGGTGACGATCGAGAAGGATCTCGACCGCGGACTTTCGTACCGTCGGATCACGATGGAGTTTGGAGGCCAATGTGAAAATTCTTGCGATTGACAGTTCGGCGCAGGTAGCGTCCGTTGCGGTTCTCACGGAGACGACGGTTCTCGCGGAGTATTCGGTGGATTACAAAAAGACCCACTCGCAGACGCTGCTGCCGATGATCGATGAGGTGCTTCGCATGACGGAGACCGCGAAGGAGGACATCGACGCCATCGCCGTTGCGGCGGGACCCGGCTCCTTTACGGGACTTCGCATCGGTGCTGCGACGGTGAAGGGACTCGCGATGGTCTGGAACGTACCGGTCATCCCGGTTTCAACGGTCGCGGGACTTGCCTGCAACCTTGCGGGAACCGACGGCCTTGTGTGTCCGCTGATGGATGCGCGGCGCGGGCAGGTATACACGGGAGTGTACGGTTTTGAAGGTTCTACTGTTGTAGAATATGTGAATGACGCGTGCATGACGATCGAGCCGCTGATCGCGAAGATCAATGAGCTCGGGCGCAAGGTGACATTTGTCGGAGACGCGCTTACGGTGTTCAAAGAGAAGCTTGAGAGCAGCGTCACGGTGCCGTATTCCTTTGCGCCGATCCACCTCGCGAAGCAGAGTGCGGCGTCGGTTGGCTGGCTGGGACTGAAGCTCCTTGCAGAAGGGAAGACGGTGACCGCGGAGGAATTTGTCCCGACGTACCTGCGGATCTCGCAGGCGGAGCGGGAGCGGGAGGCACGTCTTGAGCGATAAGATCCGGACAACCGCATGTCTGATCGTCCCTGCGACGCAGGCCGAGGTTCCGCAGATCGCGGCGCTGGAGGAGCTTTGCTTCTCCGACCCGTGGAGCGAGGCGGTTCTCACGGAGTCTGTGGGACATCCGCTGTACCGCTTTCTTGCGGCGATGGACGGAAAAACCGTGCTGGGCTACGCCGGCATGTTTCTGACGCTTCCGGAGGCGCAGATCGCCAATATTGCCGTGGCACCGGAGGCGAGGCGAAAAGGCATCGGGCGGCGCCTTTTGCGGGATCTCTACTGGGAGGCGGCTTCGGCGGGGGCCGAGGTCATTTTCCTCGAGGTACGCGAGCATAATGCCGCCGCAATCGCTTTGTATGAGCAGGAAGGATTTGTCAAAGTCGGAATGCGCCGGAATTACTACAGCAATCCGACGGAAAATGCTTTCCTCTACCAGCGGGTGATCCCCCGTCCGTCGGAGGCATAGCGCAGGTCGCGTTTGGTCGGATCCGCAGCAGCTTCGGCTGCCCGCGAAAGTGAGGTTTTTATGTTTGAAATCTGTCTGTTGGGAACGAGCGGGATGATGCCCTTGCCGGGGCGTTTCTTAACGTCGGCCCTGACACGATATAACGGTTCGGGTCTGCTGATCGACTGCGGCGAGGGAACGCAGGTTGCGCTCAGACGCCGCGGATACAGCTGTCACGACATCGATACGATCTTAGTGACGCACGTGCACGGCGATCATGTGAGCGGCCTGCCCGGGCTTTTGCTCTCCATGGGCAACGCCGAGCGCACGGAGCCGGTGACGATCATCGGCCCGAAGGGCACCGAGGGAGTGGTGAGGGCTTTGTGCGTCATCGCGCCGGACCTTCCCTTTGAACTCGTGTTCCGCGAACTGACAGAGCCGAAGGAATCCATCGCGTGCCGCGACTACATCATCGAGGCGTTTCGCGTGGCGCACAATATCGTTTGCTACGGCTATTCGCTGGTGATCCGCCGCCAGGGCAAATTCCTGCCGGAGAAGGCGGAGGCCAACCGCGTGCCCATGGCCTGCTGGAGCAAACTCCAGAAGGGCGCGACCGTGGAGCTGGACGGCGTCACGTACACGCCGGACATGATCCTAGGGCCGGAGCGCAAGGGCCTGAA
>CADBLW010000129.1 GCA_902795625.1 uncultured Lachnospiraceae bacterium
CGGTGACATTTTTGTGCATTTTCTTCCCGATCGTGTTCCTGCTGCACGCGGTTCTTCCGAACGGCAAGGCAAGGAACGCGGCGCTGATCCTCGCGAGCATACTGTTCTATGCTTACGGGGAGCCTGTCTATGTCATCCTGCTGCTTGTTTCCGTCATATTCAACTACCTGTTCGGCCTCGGCGTGGCCGGCGCTCACAGGAAGGGTGTGCTGACCGTCGCCGTGATCGTGAACATCGGACTTCTGTTCGTGTTCAAGTACGCAGGGTTCTTTGTGACGTCCCTGAACAGCGTGCTTCCCGCGAAGTCGGCGCTTCCGGTGCCGAAGCTGTCGCTGCCGATCGGTATCTCCTTCTACACCTTCCAGGCACTTTCGTATGTGATCGATGTCTACCGGGGAAAGGCGGAGGTTCAGCGCAACTTCTTCCGCCTGCTTCTCTATGTCTCGTTCTTCCCGCAGCTGATCGCGGGTCCTATCGTCAAGTACCACGATATCGAAAATGAGATCCGCACGCGCAACGCCACCGTGGATGACATTTTCAGCGGTCTCACGCGCTTCAGCATCGGTCTCGGAAAGAAGGTGCTGATCGCCAACACGATGGCATATGTCGCCGACGCGGTATTTGCCATGCCGAAGTCTTACATCGGGCTGTTGGCGTCGTGGGTCGCGGCAATCGCATATCTGATGCAGATCTATTTCGACTTCTCGGGATACTCCGATATGGCCATCGGACTCGGAAGGATGTTCGGGTTCCATTTTCAGGAAAATTTCAACTATCCGTACATCGCGGACAGCATTCGCGAGTTCTGGCGCCGCTGGCACATCTCGCTGTCAACGTGGTTCCGCGATTACCTGTACATACCTTTGGGCGGCAACCGCAAGGGCAAGGCGCGGACGATCCTCAACAAATACATCGTGTTCTTCTGCACCGGCTTCTGGCATGGCGCGAACTGGACATTCCTTGTATGGGGCCTGTTCCACGGCACGCTGCAGATGGCCGAGGAGAAGGAGTGGATCCCCGTGCACCGCGGGTGGAAGGTATTTAACCACATCTACGCGCTTCTCATGGTGACCATCGGCTTCGTCGTGTTCCGCGCGGATACGCTGTCGCAGGCAGGTTCCATGATCGCCGCGATGTTCGGCTTCGGGGCCGGCACGGGCTTCGGGATGGTGAAGACAGCGGCAATCCTGTCGCCATACGTGATCGTCGTCATGTTGTGCGCAGCGGTCGGCTGTACACCGCTTCCGCGGAAAATGGCGCTGCGCCTGCAGGAGAAGAGCAGCGGACGCGCACTCGGCGAATACGCCTCGATGGCGCTTTCCCTGGCAATCCTCGTGCTTGCGCTGATGGCGCTCGCTGCGGAGAGCTATAACCCGTTCATTTACTTTAGATTCTAGGAGACTGTATGAAGAAGAAACTGGCATTCATCGTGATCTACCTGCTGGTATGCCTGGTGCCGTTGATCACCGTAGGCATGTCACAGGACACGTCTGCGTCGGAGAAACGCGAGAGCGCCGGGTTTCCGAAGGCAGTCAGCGAGGGCAAACTGAATACGCAGTATTTTACGCAGTTTGACGCGTGGTTCTCGGACCACATGGGCGGCCGGTCCTTCCTCGTCAAGGCGCAGACAGCGATGAAGGAGAAACTCTTCGGCGAGTCCGCGGAGAGTTCCGTGATCCTCGGGAAGAACGGCTGGCTTTTCTACGCGGACACGGAGGACGATTACTGCCACGTTCGCACCATGAGCGACCGAAACGTAGAGAATGCGGCGCGGATCCTTTTGATGCTGTCCGATTACTGCAAAGAAAACGGCGCGGAGTTCGTGTTCACGGTGGCGCCCAACAAGAATACTCTCTATTCGGAAAATATGCCTTCCCGCTACCGTCAGGCGGGCGAGAAGAGCAACCTCGACGCGCTGACCGAAGCGCTGGCGCGGTACGACGTAAAATACGCAGATCTCGAAGCGGCGTTCCGGGAACAGTCCAAGGTGCTGTACCAGGCTCGTGATTCCCACTGGACCTACGAGGGCGCGATGCTTGCCTACCGCACGATCATCGATCGTCTGATGTCGGAGCACGATCATTTTATGGAAGTGACGTTCACCGAGAGAAATGACTGGGATGCCGACTTGGCGAACATGATCTATCCCGACGCGGCGGACGATGATCCGCAGATGTATCCGAATATAGACTACTCGTTTGTCACGAAGGGCGACATGGTGATTGACGAGGCGCTCGTGATCGAGACGCTCGGCGGCGCGGGAGAAGGAAACCTGCTGATGTTCCGCGACTCCTTCGGAAACACGATGTGGCGGTATTTTGCAGAAGGGTTTTCCAAGGCGGAGTTCCAGCGCGCGGTGCCGTACCGGATGAGTTCGGTGAAGCGGATATCCGCGGACACGGTGGTCCTGGAGATCGTCGAGCGAAACCTGATCAACCTGGTGGAGAAGGCGCCGCTTATGGAGGCTCCGACGGCCGAGCCGGAAATGCTGGATGCCGTGGACATGAACGACGCGGCCGATCATCTGGAGTTTGAGACGTCGAACGGCCTGCTGCATGCGTACGGCTGGATCGATGCGGGTTGGCTGGGAGAGCAGTACCGCGTGTATGTGGTCGTCAGCGAGGACGGGCACAACACATTTTACGAGGCGTTCCCCGCGTACGAGAGAGAACTTCTCGGAACGGAGGAGGGCGGCGACAACGGCTTCTCCGCTTATCTGCCGGAGGGCACGCCGGAAACAGCGGTTGCCGGAGTTCTCGTGGAGACGAAGGGACACTTCTTCTACGCGACGGCGGAAGCGATGAAGTGACGCGTCGGCAATTCGATGAAGTGACATATAGGCAAATCGAAGAAGTGACATTTTTACGATCAATAAGGAACAGGGAGCACTCTGCGGATGACGCGGAGTGCTTTTTTGTGTGCACGCGAAGCAGCACGGATACAAGGCCGCACGGTCACTGATTGTTTCCTGCGCCGCCGTTTTGGAGAAAAAAGTTGCATTTTCCGAAGAAAAGAAGTATAATATGTGCAACGAAGGTTTAATGTAGTTATACGAATGTATAATAAATTAAACTATAGGTGAAGCAAACAAGGCTGTAACACCCCGAAGGGAGAGGAAAATGAGTACATACGAAGACAATATCGGCTCAAACATCCGTGAAGTGCGGCAGAAACGGAGGTTTTCACAGGAGAAGCTTGCGGAGCTGTGCGGGATTTCCAACACGACGCTGAGCGCGTATGAGAATTCGAAGAAGATCCCGAACCTGACGACGGTCGCCAAGATCTCGAGAAGCCTCGGCGTGAGCA
>CADBLW010000130.1 GCA_902795625.1 uncultured Lachnospiraceae bacterium
CATGGCAGAATACAATGGCAGTCAGATTGTCGTTCTCGAAGGGCTCGAGGCCGTTCGCAAGCGTCCCGGTATGTACATCGGTTCGACCGGCACGAAGGGTCTCCATCACCTTGTGTGGGAGATTCTCGACAACGGTATCGATGAGCATCTCGCGGGCTACTGCAACGAGATCAACATCACTCTTCAGAAGGACGGCGGCATAACGATCCTTGACCACGGCCGCGGCGTTCCGGTGGACATCCATCCGACCAAGGGAATCCCGACCGCGCGCGTTGTCTATACGATCCTGCACGCGGGCGGCAAATTCGGCAACACCGTGTACAAGGTGTCCGGCGGTCTGCACGGCGTCGGCGCCTCTGTCGTGAACGCCCTCTCCTCGCACATGATCGTGGAGATCAAGCGCGGCGGCAACGTGTATCGCGACGAGTACCGCGACGGCGGCCATCCCGTCACGAAGCTGGTCGACGGTCTTCTGCCTGTTGTCGGAACATGCAAGAAGAGCGATACCGGCACCAAGGTCACATTTTACCCGGACCCGTCGATCTTCGAGACCGTCGAGTTCAAGGCTGAGACCATCTGCAAGCGCCTCAAGGAGATCGCCTACTTAAACCGCGGACTCACGATCACATTTACCGACGAAAAGGCCGGCGGCGAGACCCGCACCTATTATGAGGAAAATGGCATCAAGAGCTTCATCTCCTACATCAACCGCGACGCGACGCCGCTCCATCCCGAGCCCGTGTACGTCACCGGTTCCAAGGGTGATATCGAGGTGGAGATCGCCTTCCAGTATATCAACGATTATTCCGAACAGATCAACGCGTACTGCAACCGCATCAACCTTGTGGACGGCGGCACGCTTGTGACCGGTTTCAAGACGGCGCTCACGCGCGTGCTCAACAACTACGCGAGAGAGCTCAACTACCTCAAGGACAAGGACGACAACTTTGACGGCAAGGACGTGAGAAACGGCCTCGTCGCCATCGTCTCCATCAAGCATCCTGACCCGCAGTTCGAAGGTCAGACGAAGACCAAGCTCGGCAACACAGACGCGAAGCTCGCGGTGGACGAAGTATTTGCTGCGGAGGTCACGAGATGGTTTGACAAGAACGTCGAAGTGCTCCGCACGATCCTCGACAACACCGCGCGTTCCTGCAAGGCGCGCCAGGCCAGTGACAAGGCCCGCACAGCGGTTCTGAAACAGCTGAACGACGTGGATACCAAGAGCAAGCTGGCGGCCTGCTCCTCGAAGAAACCGTCCGAGTGCGAGGTCTATATCGTCGAGGGCGATTCCGCAGGCGGCACCGTCAAGACGGCCCGCAACCGCAAGACTCAGGCGGTCCTTCCGCTGCGCGGCAAGATCATCAACGTGGAGAAGGCCACGCTTGAAAAGGTTTTACAGAACAACGAGATCAAGTCCATGATCGCCGCCTTCGGCTGCGGCATCGGCGACGAATTTGACATTAATAAACTCCGCTACGACAAGATCATCATCCTGACCGATGCCGATGTCGACGGCGGTCATATCAGCACCCTGCTGCTCACCTTCTTCTACCGCTTCATGCCGGAGCTGATCCTCGAGGGCAAGGTGTACCGCGGTCTTCCGCCGCTGTACAAGGTGGAGTACGAAACCACAGGCAAGAAAAAGGGCAAGCACAGCGCTTACCTGATGAACGATTTCGAGCTTGAGAAGCTTCGCAAGGAGCTGGAGCACGGAGGGAAAATCCTGAACGTACAGCGCTACAAGGGTCTCGGTGAGATGGACGCGAACCAGCTCTGGGAGACCACCCTCGACCCCGAACGCCGCGTGCTCGCGCAGATTACCATCGGCGACTCCGTCGAGGCCGACGAGACCACGAACCTGCTGATGGGCAGCGCGGTTCCGCCTCGCAGGGAGTTCATCATGACCGAGGCGAAATACGCGACCCTTGACCTGCAGGCCTGATCCGGTTCTCCGGACTGCGCCAACGGTGAGGCGATGTTTTCACGCACATACGCAGAAGCGACGCACGTTCTACGCTCTGCCAAATACTAACCTACGGAGTCTGCTGCCATGGACAACGAACGCAACGATACCATACAAATTGATTTCGCCGAGGAGATGCGAACCGCCTTCCGCGATTACGCGGTCAGCGTCATCATCGCCCGTGCGCTGCCGGATGTGCGCGACGGCTTAAAGCCTGTTCAGCGACGCATCCTCTACGCGATGAACGAGCTCGGTCTCGACCCGAAGAAGCCTCACCGCAAGAGCGCGCGTATCGTCGGTGATACGATGGGTAAATATCATCCTCACGGCGACACCTCGATCTACGATGCCCTCGTGCACATGACCGAGGACTACTCTCTCGCCATCCCGCTGGTGGACGGTCACGGAAACTTCGGCTCCATCGACGGTGACGGCGCCGCTGCCATGCGATACACCGAGGCCCGCCTCTCCGAGGGTGCCATGACGATGCTCGAGCACCTCGACAAGGGTCTTGTGGAATTCATCCCGAACTTTGACGAGAGTGAGAAGGAGCCGACGGTCCTTCCGGCGATGCTCCCGAACCTCCTGATTAACGGAACCACCGGTATCGCGGTCGGTATGGCTACCAACATTCCCCCGCACAATCCCGCGGAGGTCATCGACGCGGCCATCGCTGTGATGCACGACCCCACCGTGAGCACGGAGGAGTTGCTGCAGCTGCTGCCCGGTCCTGATTTTCCGACCGGAGGCACGATCGTCAACGGCGACGAGCTGCTCTCCCTCTATGAGACCGGCGAGGGCAAGATCCGCATCCGCGCGAAGGCACAGGTGGAAGGCGGTGACAACGGCAAGCGCAACATCATCATCACCGAGATCCCGTACACGGTCGCCGGGACGAAGCAAAAGCTTGTGGAGGCTCTGGCTGACGCCCTTCGCAACAAGACCTTCGACGAGATTTCCGACGTGCGCGACGAATCCTCCAAGGAGGGCATCCGCATCGTCATCGAGGTGAAGAAGGAACGTGACGTAGAGAATCTGCTGAACGGTCTGTATAAGAAAACTCCGTTGGAGGATACATTTTCCGCGTACTTCCTGGCTGTCAAGGACAACCAGCCGCGCCAGTTCGGTCTGCGCGCGATGCTGCAGGAGTTCATCGATTTCCAGGAGGAGCTCTACACCAAGGAATATCAATACCTGCTCGACAAGGCGACGAAGCGTCTCGAGATCGTGTCAGGTCTCATGCGCGCGGTGGACGTCATCGACTACATCATCGAAGTCATCCGCGGTTCCTCAACCGTCAAGCAGGTCAAGGAATGCCTGACTACCGGCAACGTCGCGGACATCCGCTTCAAGACCGAGGAGGCCAAGCGTGCCGCCGTGGCGTTTGATTTTACGGAGGCTCAGGCCGATGCCATCCTTGCGATGCAGATGCAGAAACTCGTCGGGCTGGAGATCCTCAAGCTCACCGATGAGCACGACGACCTCAACAAGAAGATCAAGCTTTACAACAAGATCCTCGGCAAGCGCTCCGAGCTCTACAAGGTGATCGAGCAGCAGCTTCTCGAGTTCCGCGAAAAATTCGCATGCCCCCGCCGCACCGTCATCACGAACTCCGCGGCGAAGGACTACGTTGTCGAGGAGAAGATTGAGGAGCTGATGATCTTAATGGACCGCTTCGGCTACACGAAGGCTGTCGACTGCGGCGCATACCAGAAGGCCGGCGAGGATGTTCGCGGGGAGTTCACGCAGGCCGTGCGCATCCAGTCCAACGACCGCCTGTGCATCTTCACCGCGGAAGGCAACATGTACCAGCTCAAGGTTTCCGCGATCCCGCGCTGCCGTATCAAAGAAAAAGGCACCCTTCTTCAGGTGCTCACCAAGATCGATCAGGAGACGCCGATACTTTTAGTACCGGCGGAGGAACTCGACAACTCGATGCTTCTCTTCCTCACGAAGCACGGCTGGATCAAATGCGTGTCCGGCTCCGAGTTCTACACGAACCGCGCCGTCATCGCCTCCACGAAGCTGGAGGACGGCGATGCCCTCGTCGGTCTCACTGCTCTCTCGAGCGCTGAGTTTGGCTCCGGCAAGCAGAAGGTCATCGTGCTGACCGAGAAGAAGCTCTCCCTCGGTTTCCCGCTCGAGCAGGTCAACGTGCTCGGCAAGACGGCAAAGGGTGTGCGCGCCATCACTCTCGACAAGAAGGACTCCGTCATTTACGGCACCTCCTTCGACATCAACACCGAGGAGTTCGTCTACGACGGCAAGACCTATAACGCCAAGCGCATCCGCAACCGCGCCCGCGGCGCCAAGGGACAGAACGCGACGCTGTAAATGTTACACTGTGAACGCGCATCAAAATACATACCGCAAACGCATAACGAAGCAGAGCATCGGGATTTCCCGATGCTCTGTGTTATTATTCTTATTCGTTTGTTTCCGATCGTCTCCTCTACCGGGACGACTCAGTCTCAGACATCAAAGCCCTTCAGCAGCTTCGCTCTGCTCGGATGGCGGAGCTTCCGAAGCGCCTTCGCCTCGATCTGGCGGATACGCTCACGCGTAACATTGAACTCCTTGCCTACCTCCTCGAGAGTGCGCTGGCGGCCGTCGATCAGGCCGAAGCGAAGCTTCAGCACTCTGCGCTCACGGTCCGTGAGCGTATCGAGAAGCTTTTCGATCTGCTCCTGCAGCATCATGTAGGACGTCGCTTCCTCCGGTCCCGGGGTCTGCTCATCCTTGATGAAATCACCGAGGTGGCTGTCGTCCTCCTCACCGATCGGCGTATCCATGGAGATCGGATCCGCACTGATCTTGAGGACCTCGCGAACCTTCTCAACAGGCATGTTCATCGCAGCTGCGAGCTCATTTTCCGTAGGTTCACGGCCAAGCTCCTGCAGAAGGTTGCGGCTGACGCGGTAGGTCTTGTTGATGACCTCAGACATATGCACGGGGATACGGATCGTACGGGACTGATCCGCGATGGAACGCGTGATCGCCTGACGGATCCACCATGTAGCATAGGTGGAGAACTTGTATCCCTTCGTATAATCGAACTTATCCACGGCCTTGATCAGACCGAGGTTACCCTCCTGGATCAGATCGAGGAAGGACAGTCCGCGGCCGACATAGCGCTTCGCGATGCTGACCACGAGACGGAGGTTTGCCTCCGTGAGCTTGCGCTTAGCCGCCTTGTCTCCGTCCAGGATCCTCGTGGCGAGCTCGATCTCCTCCTCCACGCTCAACAGTCCGAAGTTTCCGATCTCACGGAGATACTGCTTGACCGGGTCGTCCGACATCGCGTTCGCAATACTATTCAATTCGTCGTTGTCGGCGGGGATAACCTCGTCGTTCTCGTTGTCGATCAGCATGTCATCGTCGAAAACACCGACGTCATCGATCGTTCCGAGGTCCGATCCGAGATCCGCCTCCAGCTTCCGCAGGGTCTGGTCGTTCGGGTCCTCGTCGGGCAGGTCGCCGTCACTGTCGCTGTCATCCTCCAGCTTCAGCAACACGCTGATCCCTCGTCCCTCGAGGTAGTCATAGACTCGCTCGAACTGGTCCTCGCTCTTGCAGAAGTCCTTCATGACCTCATTCACGTATTCTGCTTCAATACTGTTGGCGTGGTCGTATCCGAACTGCGCCAACTCCTCCAGTTTGCTTTCAAACGTTGCAATCTGTTCACTCATAAATTGCACAAATCCTCCGTAATATTACAGTCCGCCTTCTCATATCCCCCAAAAATCCACTCAACACGCACCGGTGTCCCGGTGCCTTTTACTTCTTGCCGGCGTCGTTCGCCGTCTCAAGCTTCTTCATCGCGCGGAAGCAGTATTCCATGATATCGCTTCGCTTGACAATACCGATGAAAATGTCGTTGTCGTCCGTGACCGGCACAAAGTTCTGTGTCATGGCAACACGCAGCAGGCTCTCCACCTCCGCGTTGACATTGACCGCCGCGTAATGCAGCCGCCGCGGGATCCGCGTGATCGGAATGCGCTCCGCGTCATGCATGTTCATATCCGCCGCGTTTTTGACGCCCCACAGAAGGTCGCCCTCCGTCAGTGTTCCGACATATCGTCCGTTGCGATCCAGCATGGGGATCGCCGAATACCGGTGAAATTCCATTTTTTCCAGAACCTGACGCAGGCTGTACTCGTTCGTGACATACGCAACTTCACTCTTCGGAGTCAAGAAAAACAGAATGTTCAAGTCGTTCCACCACCTTTCCCGGGAAGATACACACCGCGTAAGTATAGCATCACACGCACTGCAATGTCAACCAGTTTCGCGTGTTCGTAAGACAGTATTTTTTCGGGATTTTCCGAGCCCCTCCGTGACTGATCCCACGTCGTTGGCAATCGTTTTATTCGGAAAATGCATTCCCGTCGTCAGCGTCATTTCGTCGCGTACCGGTAGTCGATCTGATAATTTTCCGTAACGCCGCGCCCGTTCGCATCCAGGATCTGAATATAGATGGTGCGCTGTCCCATTTCCCCGATGTATACGGCGATATCCTGACCCAGATCCGTCTCCTCCGTCAGCACGCGGAGCGAATGCCCTTCCGCGAGAGATCCGCCGGTGATGCTCCAGCGGACGCTGTTCGGATTTCCGTCCGAGTCGGAATAGATCATCAGGTCCAGTTTACGCGCCGTGATAACGACACGCGGTTCGGAATAACCGATCCCGTACAGGGCGGTCACATCCTTCCCGCTGGCGTCGTACACCTTGATCGGGATATTCATATACTGCGCGGGCAAATACTCACCCACATCCCTGTACAGCTTGTTGCCGCTCATGGTGATCTCCGGTGCCTGAATGGTATCGCCCTCGCGCAGCCGTCCGGATAACAGATGCCACTTAAACGTGAAATCGCCCGGGTACCACTCTCCGTCATATTCCCTGGACAGGGTATCATATGTGATATACAGGTACGCGTCATAAGGATCCCAATCGATGATGTCGCCGCCGCCGATCGTGCCGATGGAACCGCCGAGACCGTTCGCGGCTCCGGTGACCTCCACCGGAACCCACCCGGTGCCGTCGAGATAAACCTCGACCCACGCGTGTCCACGGTTCGTCGTCACGGAGACCCACTGTCCGGGTCTTCCGGTCTGCATCAGTCCGACGCAAAATCTCGCCGGTATTCCGTAGGCGCGGTACATCATCGCCGCCGCAGCCGCGTAATGCTGGCAGATGCCCTTTTTGCTCACGGTCAGGAAGTACAGGACCATGTCCTGATCATCCGGGAAATCCGGAAACTCCAGAGTGTATTCAGCCGCACCCTGAATGTAACTTGCTATGTTGTTGACCAGGTCGATCGTAGCGTCATACTCGTAGATCCCGGCCGATGAGCCGAGTCGCCGAAGCTCGTTGCGCAGTTCTTCCGAGATGTTCGTGTAATTCGTGTAGACAAACTCCCGGTACTCCATCTCCTGATCAGTGCCCATGTAAGGGAACATGGAATAATTACCGGACACGTAGGTTTCACAGGAATATTTATTGTCCGTATCATTCACGGAAGGGTCCGCCGTCATAAAATACGGATAAACCAGATGCTTCAGTTTCAGATCCTTGATGATCACCGCATCGCGGCTGTAACCGCTGTCCTTCAGAGCATTGCCGGTGAGGTACTCACACCACGGCTGATACGCCCCCTCGCCCTCGATCTTATACCAGGAATGACCGTCATAGTATCCGTAGGAAAATTCTTTGAAATAATAGTCTCTGTCGCTCTGTCCGTAGAAGGAAAATACGATCGGCGGATTCGCCGACATTCCGCCGCCGTAGCCGCCACCGCCGAAGTTCATTCCGAACTTGTCCAGATCAAAGCTGTCCTCATTTGCGGAATCGACCTCGCCGGAAAAGCCCTTACCGTTTCCGCCGCCTTTACCGCCTGAGCCGCCCTTGCCGCCTCCGTCGGGGTCGTCCTTGTTGTTGCCGGTAACCGTAAGGGTGCCCGGTTTCTTGATTATCGTGTAGTAATTGCTGACATCCCCGTACCGGTCATTGACGATCTTAACGGATCCGATGGTATTTGCGCTCACTCCGGGATAGGTCTGAAAACCGTCGCAGCGCACTTCGATGCGATCATCCGCCGCAAGTCCGTCCCCGTCGACCGTGAAGTCGTCGCAGGTCAGCATGGTGCCGTCATAGGCCTTGCTCGCGGATCCGCTGGCGACGGTGATCGAACGGCGCTCCATCTGCAGATTGCCGTCCGTATAGATGATGCGGTACTGATCTATGACGTTGTTGCCGTCTTCGTCCGTGATACAGCTTCGATCCGGGTCGATCCTGTTTATGGCGTACAGACTTCCGACGCCTGAAAAGCCTGTGTAATCACAGTGGAACTCGGCCGTGTGTCCGGGCTTCAGCGCTCCGCTTGTGATCTTCCAGCTGTCGCAGTGCAGGAAAGCAAACGGATCCCCGTCGTATTTCACTGTCTGGCTTTCCGCCTCAACCGTGATGATCGTACGCGTATCCTCGATCTCGCCGTCCCTTTTCTTCGGAAGACGGTAGCAATCCGTCGCATCCGTTCCGTCCTCGTGCACGACGGTGATCTCACCGATACGGTACCGGACGGTCTTGAGGACACCGCCCTTATCGCGGTCCGGATACTCGATCGTGCAGCTCGTAAGCCGGTCTCCGTACACGAAGCCCTCTACGGAATAATTTTCATCCGTGACGACAACCCTCTCCGGGTCGTTAGCGGTCTCCAGCTTCGGAAGCCAAAGCTCCAGTTCCTTCGGCATGATCTCGAACTCCGCGCTGTCGCTGTCCTTCTCAAAGCCGAGAATGGACACCGAGTGTGCGCGAACCTCGTACCGGCCGGGCAGCCGGGGCACTTCCTCGCTCCACTCTGCCTCATCGTCGTCGGCAAGGCGGTATTCATAGGTCGTCTCTCCGATCGCGGAAAATCCCGACGACGGCTTCGGCGTCTCCCCGTAATACACTGACTTGCAGGTAAGATCACGATACCGGAAACCCACGCCGAAACAGAAGATCAGCAGCGGGATCATCGCGGCGATGACGATCAGGGTGATCTTCTTCGCCTTCCGCAGCGCCTTTGCCAGGCGCGTCATTTTTTCTTCATATTGTTCGTACATTCCGAACCTCCTGTGCTTTCTTCAGCACAAATCACAAGTACTCTCCCCATCGAAAAATGTCAGTCAGTCAGGACATACACGCCGGGCTGACAGAAGATCGCGTAACAGTCGGAGATATCCCAGCGATCTTCGTTGCGCAGTGTATAACTGTACACCGTATTGTCATACGTCCCGGGATCACTGTACCCCGAGAGCTGCTGGCTGGTAAGAACCTCGAGCGTATCTCCCGGAAGCAGCTCACCGCTGACCATCTCCCAGTCGTTCCGGATGACCGTGTCATAGTACGGACGCACGATATCCTTTGTGCGGATATACAGCTTTCGCGGCGTCACCGTCAGAAGCCCAAGCTCATAGTCGATCTTATACAGTTCCGTGACATTAGTCCCGTCGGCGTCGTAGATCTCAAAGCGGATCGTGTTGTTGCAGATTCCCGCCAGCGTGATGCTTCCCGTCACCGTCACCTCGGTCCGATGACTGGAAAGAACGCTTCCCGATTTGATATCATACCGTGCGTTCGTGAGCGGCGTCCCGTCATACTCCTTGCTTCCCGTGGCGGTGGTGACGACCAGGTGACCGTACATGATGACCAGTTCCCCGGGCTCGCAGGTGATATCGTAATTGTCGGTAACATCTTTCCCTTCGGCGTCCGCGATCCGCACACGGAATGTATTGTAGTGTTTGCCGGGCAGCACGGGCTTCGCAAAATCATATGCCTCATAGCTCTCCCCGCCGGACAGATGTCCGCCCGACAGATTGGCCGTAGGAATTTCGAGCGCTGTCCCGTTATACACCTTCCAGCCCGGCTCGCTGGTGAACGTCAGCTTCTTCCGCAGGATCTCCAGCTGACCGTACTCGATCTCGATGTCATACTGGTCGGTGACATCCATTCCCGAGCTGTCGCGAACGATGACCGTCGCAAAATTCTCACTCGTTCCCACCTCGGTCTGCTGGCCCTTCACCTCAACTGTCAGCTCATGCTCCTTGGACACCTTGCCGGAGATGATGTGCCAGGCATTGCTCTCCAGCTTGGTGCCGTCGTACATTTTACTCGCCGACCCGGTCTGGATCACCAGCTTCATCTTGCGGTAGCGGAAGCTGCCCGTGGCGACAAGGACGGTCATCAGCACTAACCCGACCGTCAGCGCGACGGCGCACGCTCCGATTGTAAAAACTGAAATATGTTTCTTCATCGTTTCTGTAACCTTACTCTTCCATCTTCGGGCATCCGCTCCGGATGCCTCCGCCGTTCAAATTCCCACACTATGCTGTCTGACACAGGTAATCCAGATAGCTGCGGCACAGAGGCATCGCCTCCGGTCCGAACAGCTCACCCAGTTTGATCGAAAGCGCCTTTCCGGCTCTCGCGATGACGACAGGGTTCTGTCCCTCCAGCTTGCGGAGCACCTTCTTCACAAGGAAATCGTCAAGTGCATCCTCCTCGGTTCCGCCGCAGGCGATGTAGACGGATACATACTCCTCCATCTGCTTGCGGATGCGGTTTCCGTAGGTGATGTGATAGTTGTCCATGAGATAGCGGTCGATCTCCTGCACCTTGCGGCGGTTTCTCGCGGTCATCGCGTACGAGCGCTTCGCCCAATCCACCATTGTGCAGAAGTCATTGTACGACAGCCTCATTCCGTTGGATGCGTGCGCCGTGAACGGCTTTGCCTTGCGGTCCAGGTTCATGACCATAGCGCGGTCGTAAACCTTGTCGGATATGGCAAATGTCGAGTCGTCGTTGTTGGCGGTGCCGATGAACCAGACGTTGACCGGAATGCGGAACCGTCCGTTCTCAAACAGCGCCGGATCGTGCTCCCAGGTATCCGATGTCATCTCGAGATACCGGTCACTCGGATTGAGTTCCATCAGCGAGAGGAAGTCGGCAAAGAAATACTCCACGCGGGCGATGTTCATCTCGTCCAGCACGATGATGCAGATATCGTCCGAGTACCGCGCCTCATACAGCTTCTTGAGCAGCGCGCTCTCGTTGAACTGCTTCGTAAACTCGTTGAAGTAACCGATGACATCGGCGCGCTCCTTCCACATCGGCTGTACGGAGATCACCGACGAGGCGTTTCCGAGATACGCTCCGAACGCCGTCGCCAGCGAGGTCTTGCCCGTGCCGGACAAACCCTGCATGATCATCAGATGCGACACGGCAAATCCCGACAGGAACCGGCGGATATCCTCCGCCTCATAGTAGAGGTGCAGATTGGTCGCGGCATACGCGCGGAAATCCTCGCACATGGTGACAAGCGGAACGATCCCCGTCCGTGCCGACGGAGCCTCCGTCAGCATCTGCTTGTCAATGGATCCCAGCGCGCGGAACCGCACGCCGTCCGTGCCCTTCCTGCGCGAACGCTTCTTTCCCCTCCACAGGTATCCCCGTCCGGCTGAGATGATCACGGCCGTCATCACCAGCAGGATTGCCGGAAGCAACAGCGCTAAAACGACGGTGATATAAACCGTCTCCGAGCGGAGCAGCGTGCCGTCCCCGAAGAGATCCGTCATTCTTCCCGCCTTGCCGGCGGCGATCACGATGACGATCAGCACAACGCAGGACAGCGCGACGATCCCGCATATGCGGAACCATCGGAACCAGCCGTATGTATTGTCCCGTTGTTCTTCCATAGGTTAATCCTTCTTTCTCCACAGTATCTTCCTGCGGATCTTCCGCTTCGCAACCCCCCAGTTGCGCTCAAAATAACGGTCGAACGCGTCCTTCTCGCGCTCCAGCTCGAGGAACCGCTCCTTCTCCGTCATATCCTCCGGATTTGCGATCCCGAGCTTCTCCATGAGCCCGATGATCCGCGCCTCCTGCAATGCGATATTTTCCTTCTGCGCCTCAATCTCACTCTTCAGGCGGTTGATCTCGTTCTGAAGACCTTCCGCATACTCGGAGCTCTGTTTCCGCTCCGTCGACATCTGCGTGCGGAGCGTAGCCATGTCAGCCTTGCACCGCTCGATGCCGTCCTGCAGTCTGTCCGCTCTCGCTCCCGCGTTGGCTGCGCCGACGCGGACCGCTTCCGTCTCCGCGCGGAGCGACTCGCACTGTGCTTCCGTCTGCTCTCTGCGCGCAACCTCGGCAAGGATCAGCTGCCGGTACTCCTCCGGCGAGATCTCCCCGCCGTTCTCCGACCTCTGCAGTATCTCCTGCAGCCTTTGCTCGAAAAATGCTCTCTCCACCGCCGCGCGCCGCTCTTCCTCCTCGCGGTACCGCTCGGCCAGCTCCTCCGAGAGATTGCGCCCGTATTTGGCGTTTAGGTAGCTTAGGAACATCACCGTCTCGGTGATCTCGGTCTCCATCTCCTGCGGGAACGGGGAGTACGAATTCTCATGCCGCTCCGCCGTGAACCCGTCGCCGGTGTATCCGCTCAGGTAATCGTACAGCGCGACGACCTCGCGGAAATGCGTATCCATTCTGAGGACATTCGTACGCGTGATCGGCGGCGTCACCATCGGCGCCAGCGCCACATTTTTCATCAGAGGCATATCCAGCAAAACCGCGACCTGCGCAGCGATCGCCTCAATCCTCACGAGCTTCGCTGCATTTTTCTTCTCCACATCCGCAAGTCCGTCGGTGCCGTCGCTGAAGCGCACCTCCACCGTGATCGGACCGCCCTCCGTGCGCATCTCCTTGCGGAACTCCGTCTCGGAGCTTGATTCCTTCCACGCCTGCGCGATCTTGAAATAGCGGTAATCCACAAAATCTCTCGTGTAGCAGAGAACCATGTACAACACACGGTTTTCATACACGGCGAAATTGCTCTCGTTCTCGTACACCTTCAAGCGGTCGGGGATCAGATCCTCCCCTTCGTCCGGAACGTGCGTGATCATCTCGCTGTGGCGCGACAGATGCTCCACGGACGCTCTCGACACCTTGCGCACGCGCTCGATGGGCGTGACATTGCCCTCCGTCTTGATGAACTGACGGTCCTCGCGGATTGCCGCCTCAAGATGCGGCAGCGCCGCCTCGATGCGCTCGATCCAGTCCTCCTCGATGGTTACGTCGTAGTATATCGCGGAAAGTTTTTCCGTCTCATGACCGGTGCGTGAGATCAGTTCCCGGAGCTTGCGCTCCTCAGGTCCGACCTGCGGCTCCGTTCCGCCCGCGCCCCGCTCCCCGGGCTCCAGTCCGAGCTGCCCGGCAAAGCGTTTTGCCGCACGGTAATACCGATCCATTATGTCTTGACTCATGGTCGTTTCTCCTATCGGGTGTCTTACGAAGCGTTTCTGCGCAGCCGGTCAAGGCTGTCGCGGCACAGCGGCATGCTTGCCAGGCCGAAGGTCGTCTCGAAGATATTTTCCAAAGCATCCATCGAGTACCGGATCAGAACCGGGCTGATGCTGTCGAGCTTGCGGAGAACCTTCTTCGCGAGCATATCGTCGACGGCCTCGGTCTCCGTTCCGCCGCACGCGATGTACACGGGGATGTACTCCTCCATCTGTCTGCGGATACGGTTGCCGTATGTGACGCGGAAGCGGTCGGTCAGGAACTCGTCGATCTTCTGGATCTTGGCGATCGCGTCCTCCGAGAGGCTGTACGCCCCCTTGGCCTCATTCACAAGCTTCGTAAAATGAGTGAACGAGATCCGGTCGCCCGCATTGTACACAGGCTCGAACAGATCCGCCTTCCGGTCGAGGTTCATGACCATCGCACGGTCGTAAACCTTGTCGGAGATGGCGAAGGTACTGTCGTCGTTGTTCGCTGTTCCGATGAACCACACATTTTCCGGAATACGGAGCATGCCGCGCTCCAGAAGCTTCGGGTCGTCCTCCCATGTATCGGACACGACCTCGAGGTAGCGGTTCGCGGGGCTCAGCTCCATCTGGGAAAGGAAGTCCGCAAAATAATACTCCACGCGGGCAATGTTCATCTCATCGAGGACGATCACATACATCTCGTCCGTGTAGCGCGCCTCATACAGCTTCTTTAAAAGCGTGCCCTCGCTGAAGCGCTTCGTGAACTCGTTGAAATAACCGACGATGTCCGAGCGCTCCTTCCACATGGGCTGCACGGAGATGACCGTCGAGGGGTTCTGCAGGTAGTTGCCGAACGCCGTCGCCATGGAGGTCTTGCCGGTACCGGAAAGACCCTGCATGACAAGAAGGTGCGAAACGCCGATGCCGGCGATGAATTTGCGGATGTCCTCCTCGCTGTAGAACAGGCCGAGCTGGGACGCCGAGTAATTGCGGAAGTTGCGGCAGATCTCCGTCAGCGTGATGTTGTCATTGTGCTTCGGGGGAACGTAGCGCAGCGCCGCGCGGTCGTACTGGACCAGCGTGT
Organism: uncultured Lachnospiraceae bacterium; assembly: GCA_902795625.1. Taxonomy (GTDB): domain Bacteria; phylum Bacillota; class Clostridia; order Lachnospirales; family Lachnospiraceae; genus ISDg. Next base: position 14,360 of record CADBLW010000130.1, read on the forward strand.
GGAAGCGGGACGTGATCTCCTCGTCCTCCGAGATATCGAGCTGCCCGCTCAGCTCCTCTTTCTTGAGGTTGCCGAGAAGTCCTGCCCCTGCGTTCTCCGTGCCGTCGGAAGCGCCCTCTGTGCCGTTCGCGCCGTCCGCCGCACCGGTTTCACCGTCGGTGCCGTCCTGCTTCTTTCCTCTCCTGCCCCGCAGCGCAGGTTTCTTGTCCGTGGTCATGTACAGCACCGCGACGATCATCACCGCGATGCAGGAAAAAAGCAGTATGAAGTATGCGATCAGTGCAACCTTTGAGGAAAGGATGCTCCAGAGCGCTTCAAATAATGTGCCGAAGATTAGGCTGTGTATCGGATTCATGTTCTCCTCCCAAGTCAGATCGTGTTGGTTTGCAGATATCTGCGGCTTAACGGCAGCTCCCTGTTCACGAACAGGTTGCCGAACACGGCGGAAACTCTGCGTATCGCGCCCGCACCGTCATTTTGCTGAATGCCCGGCAGCAGGACGCTGCTCAATGCCATGTCAAGAGCCTCATCACGGCTCGCGCCCGTGGCGATCAGGCAGGCTGACAGGCTCTCCATACTTCGGATGATCCTGTTTCTGACACCGGGCAGCCAGTCTCCCGCACACTTTGCGAGAAGCTCGTCGGTCTTGCTCCAGTCCTCCTCAGGCAGGTAGTGCTCCTCCTCCGCCTCCCGGAGAATACCCCGGAAGGTATCGCCTCCGATGCCGAGATACGGCCTTCCCTTCGCCGAATCCGCCCAGTACGCTTCCACCTTCGTGCGCATGTGCTCCGGAACCGTGTCGTCCGCAACGGAAAATGCAGCGAACGCCGCGGGTGTCGTTGCTGCGGCCTGCGCGGGTGCTGTCCCCGCCGCCCCGACGGTAACCGCCGATCCGCCGACAGACGTCACACCGACTGCAGCAGCCTGGTTGGCCGGTGCCGCAGGTGCCGCCGGAAGCTGTTCTCCGAAAAATGATGACAGCAACCTTACGAGCGCGGTCAGTACCACATCCTGCGTTCCCGCCGTTCCCTCGAGCTTCACGCAGCCTTTCGCCGCGTATGCCGCAAGGATCCGTCCGACCCCTCCGGTGTCGATGACCACTCCGCAGGACGCCATATACCTTCGGATCCGCTCCGCGAGCATCGTCATTGTCTCCCCGGGGATCTCGACGGCGACCCGGCCCTGTGCCGGCATCACCGCGGAGAGCAGCACGCCGGAAGAGCCCGCCGGCTGCGCGGCATTCAGCGCGGTATTATACATGGGAGTCTGTGCTGTATTCTGAGGCATGCCGAAAGGCGCCGCAGGCATAGATGCCCGCGCCGCAAGATACGCACGGTTTTGTTGTTCCTGAAGCTTCCGTCTTCGGGAAATCAAACGAATGACAAGGATCACGATCCCTGCCACGAGAACGGCGGCAACAATGCCGCAAAGAATGTAAAGAAACACCCAGGAACCCGACGATGAAGCGGCCTCCTCGGTCTTATGAGCCGCTTCCTGTGTCTGATCCGGGTACGAAAAATAATCCGAGTAATCAGAAAACGCATCGGAATACTGAAACAAGCTTCTCACTATGTTCATTTTATCATCCCCCATGTGTCGTATACCGACATCTGATACATTATAACAAATGACAGGGAGAAAATCAAGAAAAATGCCCGATATTACACCGATCCTGTTGTTCCCGAAACTTGACAAATCCGCCCCCCCGCGGTAAGATGTTGAACACATCCGGGAGAAACAGGCGGGCTCTTCATTTTCCGAAGAAAGAAACCCCGTCGTCCCCCGAGAAAAGACGGAGGTAATACTTTATGAACGCGAAGATCAGAACACGTTTCGCGCCGAGCCCCACGGGACGCATGCATGTCGGCAACCTTCGTACCGCGCTGTACGAGTACCTGACTGCAAAGCATGAGGGCGGCGATTTCATTTTACGAATAGAGGACACTGACCAGGAACGCTACGTGGAAGGTGCCGTTGACATCATATACCGCACGATGGAAAAAGCAGGTCTTGAGCACGACGAGGGTCCGGACAAGGACAAGGGTGTCGGCCCCTATGTGCAGAGCGACCGCGTGAAGACCGGCCTGTACATGAAGTACGCGAAGAAGCTGATCGAGAAAGGCGAGGCCTACTACTGCTTCTGCACGAAGGAGCGTCTGGATTCCTTGAAAGGCGTTGTCGACAGCGAGGGCAAGGAGATCACGAAGTACGACAAGCACTGCCTCTCTCTCTCCAAGGAGGAGATCGAGGCCAATCTGGCCGCAGGCATGCCGTTCGTCATCCGCCAGAACATTCCCGCGGAGGGAACGACCACCTTTACCGACGCCAACTACGGCGATATCACCGTCAACAACGACGAGCTCGACGATATGATCCTGATCAAGAGCGACGGCTATCCGACGTACAATTTTGCGAACGTCGTCGACGACCACCTGATGGGCATCACCCACGTCGTTCGCGGCAACGAGTATCTTTCCTCGACGCCGAAGTATACGCGTCTCTACAACGCGTTCGGCTGGGAGGAGCCGATTTACATCCACTGCCCTCTCATCACCAACGAGGACCATCAGAAGCTCTCCAAGAGAAGCGG
>CADBLW010000131.1 GCA_902795625.1 uncultured Lachnospiraceae bacterium
ATTTTTCGATTTTTCGTACGATTTTACTTGTTTTAATAGCATTCAAGAAAGAAAATGAAAGGCTCAGAGTTCATGCCGACTCTGAGCCTTTTGTAATTCAATTCTTATTCCCTGCACATATGTCTGCAGACATCGCATTTTCCAAAGGTTACGACTCTGTCGCAAGCTCCTTCAGTTCCCTGTCCGCCGTTTCCTTTACGCGGCCTTCCTCGTCCACCTTCTTGAACTGCGTGTTGTACAGTTCGGTGTAGACGCCGCCGAGTTTGACAAGGTCGCGGTGCTGGCCGCGCTCGACGATAGCGCCGTCCTTCACGACGAGGATCTCGTCAGCCGCGAGGATGGTCGAGAGACGATGCGCGATCAGGATGCTCGTGCGCTCCGCGATGATCGGGTCGATGGCCTCCTGGATCTTGCTCTCCGAGATGGAGTCAAGCGCTGAGGTCGCCTCGTCGAAGATGAGAAGCGCCGGGTTCTTCAGAAGCACGCGCGCGATGGAAATACGCTGCTTCTCGCCGCCGGAGAGCTTCAGTCCTCGGTTTCCGACCATCGTGTCGAGACCGGTCTCCTGGGACTCGATGAAATCGTAAATGTTGGCTTTCTTGCAGGCCTCGATCATCTCCTCCTCGGTCGCGTCCTCCTTCGCGTACAGCAGGTTGTCGCGGATGGTTCCGTTGAAGAGATAGGTCTCCTGGGAGACGACACCGACATTTTTCCGAAGAAACCCGAGGTCGAGTTTCTTCACGTCCACGCCGTCGAACAGGACCTTTCCTCCCTGTACGTCGTACAGTCGCGGGATCAGGTTGATGATCGTACTCTTGCCCGAACCTGACGGGCCGACGATCGCGATACTTCGCCCGCTCTCGAGCTTGAAGCTCACGTCGTGCAGGATCTGCCGCTCGGGATCATACGAAAAATCAACATGGTCGAACGTGACCTCGCCGTGAGCATTTTCCGGAGTGATCGCATCGGGAGCGTTCCGGATCTCGACGGGCATATCAAAATACTCGAAGATACGGGTGAACAGAGCCATCGAGCGCATCCAGTCGACCTGGATGTTCAGAAGGTTGTTGACCGGCATATAGGTGCGTCCCAGCAGTGCCACAAGCACGGTGATGTCACCGGGCGTGAGGGAGCTGTCGTACTTCATAATGAGGATACCACCCACCAGATAGAGAAGCATCGGGCCGATGTTCGTTACGGTGTTGAGCACCACGAAGAACCAGCGGCCTGCCATGCGCTCGCGGATGTTGAGCTTGATCATGCGGCTGTTCGCGTCCTTGTAGCGCCCGTACTCCTTCTCCTCCTTGCCGAAGAGCTTGACGAGGAGCTGGCCGCTCACGGACATGGTCTCGTTGAGGATGCCGTTGATCTCATCGTTGCACGCCTGCGCCTCACCGGTGAGTTTCCATCTCGTCTTGCCGGCTTTTGTCGCCGGGATGACGAAGAGCGGAATGACGCAGATGCCAAGCACCGCGAGGATCCACTTCTTCTGGAACATCATCACGAGGGCGACCACAAGCGTGATCGAGTTCGACAGGATGTTCCGGAACGTGTTCGTGATCACGGACTCCACGCCCGAGATGTCACTCGTCATTCGCGTGATGATATCGCCCTGGTTGTTCGTGGTGAAGAACCGCTGCGACATCCGCTGCAGATGCGAGAACATCTGGTTGCGCATATCGTAGGTGATATGCTGCGCGATCCATGTGTTGACATACGCTTCCACAACACCGATCAGATTGGACGCGAGCGTCAGTCCGAACGATGCGACGATGTAGATGACCAGCAGTCGCATGTTGCGGCCGATGATACCTTCATCGAGGATCTTACCGGTGAGTACCGACGGATACAGCGACATCGTCGATGAGATCGCGATACACACTAGCACGACCGCAAGCTGTTTCCAATACGGCGTGAGGTAGGAAAATACTCGTTTCAGCAGCGCTTTCGTGATCTTCGGCTGCGCCGCCTTCTCTTCTTCGGTCATGTAGGCACGGCCGAACGGCCCGCCCATTCTTCCTCCGGGTGGCATAGAAAGCCTCCTTCTGTTCTACTCGTGTAGAACAATGGTTTATACTAACTCTCATACCATTATAGCAGATTTATCCTGCAATTCGATAGACAATCTTTTCATATTGATCGCAGATCATCTTCGTCGCACTCCCCGGTTACTTCTCTCCGGTCACTGCCGTCACGATCTCCGCCGGAGTCTTCACTATGTAGGTTGCTCCCGCCTCGAACAGCTCCCTCTCGTTTCCGTAGCCATAGAGAACACCGACCGAATCAACACCGACCTCCGCCGCGGCTTCAATGTCGTAAAATCGATCGCCGACCATGAGGATCTCACTCCGATCCTCGTCGCTCAGGCCGAGCAACTCCATCGCGCGCCGCATGAACACCGCCTTGTTCGGGTCTTTCACCTCCAGTGAAGGTCCGACAATCCCCTCGAAGAAACCGCTCACGCCCTCGTGCTCCGCCACAACCTCCGCCATGTTCTGCGGCTTCGAGGTGACGATCATCAACCGGCAGCCTGCGTCACGGAGCGCCTGCAGCGCTTCCTTCACACCTGCGAACAGCGGTGCCTGATAGACCCCTTCACTCTCGTAATACTCGCGGTACACGCGGATCGCCTCGAAGCTGTCCTCATCGGACATCCCGTAAAAGTCGTGAAATGAAACATACAACGGCGGCCCGATGAAGCGCTTCAGAAGGTCCCGGTTCGGCGTCTCAATGCCGAAGTGAGCGAGCGCCCGGCTCGCAGCCTCAACAATACCGAACTCCGACTGCGTCAGCGTTCCGTCCAGGTCAAAGAAAACATACTTATACATCATCTCAATCTCCCATCCGCAGCAGGTCCGTGCTCCGGATCTTTTTGTACAACAAGACCGTAACCGCCGCAACGATCACAACGATCGCTGCCGAGACGGGATGTGTGAAGCCGCCGGGCAGCACCAGCAGTCCTGCCGTCGGAAGCAACGCGGCGAAAACGCCGAGTATGCCGAGAGCGACGGCCGCGCTCTGCTTCACAACCTCAGCCTCATTTTCCCACTTAAACTTGGGGAATTTCAGGTTCAGGAAAAGACCGAGCACAATGGCAAACACGATATATACAAGCGGTACCAGCAGCAGCCACAGCCGCTGCAGCATACCGACTCTGACCGTAAACAAAAGAACGAGCTCCGCAACCAGATAAAAAGGCGCGAACACGAGCATGTTGAACAAAAGCTTTGCGTTCAGGATATCCCCGGCTGCAAGAGGCAGACTCTTGGCGATCCACCAGTTCTTCCCCTCGGTGGAGATCGACGAGGACGTGACCGTCATCATGCAGAACGGTACGCTGAGCAGGAACGGCAACGCCGCTGTCGGATGCATCGCGATCGGGAGATTGCCCATTTTCCGGACCAGCTCCTCCGGTCCGAACACCGCCATCACTACAGCGAGAACAACCGCGAGGACAGGTCCGATGATCGTGTTGGAAACATAGAGACCCGACGAAAAATACCTCCCGGCCTCCTTGCGCACAAGCGCCCCGAGCGCGGAGTGGGACTGCAGCGAAGTCATCTTGTAATCCCTGTGTACCGCTGCCGGCGCGAGCCTGCCGGAGATCGCGAACAGCCTCCGGCCGATCACGAACGCCGTGATCAGCAA
>CADBLW010000132.1 GCA_902795625.1 uncultured Lachnospiraceae bacterium
GGGACTGCGTAGCAACGCAACGTGCGGATACATCGAAAACACAAGGAAGCTGCTCAGCAGCAATCTTGTACATATTAGGGATCATCAGAAGAAGACCCTGGGAAGCAGTAAAAGTAGTGGTGATAGCTCCGGCAGCGAGGGAACCGTGAACGGTACCTGCAGCGCCGGCTTCCGACTGCATCTCGGTAACCTTAACCGTGTTGCCGAAGATGTTCTTGCGGCCTTCCGCGGACCACTGGTCGATCGAGTCGGCCATCGGGCTGGAAGGGGTGATGGGGTAGATACCGGCGACTTCCGTAAACGCATAAGCTACGTGAGCGGCAGCGGTATTGCCATCCATGGACTGTTTCATTCTAGCCATTGTTGTACATCCTCCTTTTTCGTGGCTTTTGCTCTTGAAAATACAAGCTTTGCCCAACATTAAGATTATAGCGTTTCTCCTCGTGTTTGTAAACAACATTTTCCGCAATATAGGGTGTTTTTTCTGTGTTCTGCGGGTGGTGCTGCCGGGAGAAAAAAGCGGGGGAACCGACGCGGTTTCAGTGTTTTCCGCCGTTTCAGGCTCATTTTGCGGAAAATGCCGAGAAAATAAGGCATTCGCCTCAATTTTATGGTTGACAAATGCGAGGCGGTCTACTATACTTTCAAAAGTGTCTCTACCTAATAGAGAAATCGGCGTACTGCGCATGCGCGGGGCGCGTTTTCTTTATCGGCGGGACACGGCGGAGACTGAGCCTGCGCTGTTGTGAGAAGAGAGCGCACGGCCAATTCAATCCGGAGGATAGAGAATGGAAGACAACAGACCGATGGATCGTTTTACCATCGAACAGTATAACGCGCTTGAGGACAGGATCGCCGAGCTGAACGCGAAAAGCCACGACATCGCACAGCGGATCAAAGAGGCACGCGAGCAGGGCGATGTGACGGAGAATTCCGAGTACGACAGCGCAATGGAAGACCAGCGCAAGAATGAGAACGAACTCATGGAGCTGGAGGCTCTTCGCAACCGCGCACAGATCATCGAGAAGATCGATACGAAGCGCGTGAGCGTCGGCTGCCTTGTCACCGTGAAGAATGTGACGAAGGACAGGGAATCCACCTATGAGATCGTGGGCAGCCCGTATCTTGTGGATGTGCTTGCCGGTAAGATCTCCGACGGCTCGCCGGTAGGTAAGGGCCTATACGGCGCGAAGCCCGGTCAGGAGGTTACGGTGGAGCTGCCCGCGGGACCGATCGTATACCAGATCCTGAGCATTACGAAGCCGAAGTCGAAGAAGGAGGCCGAAGCCGGTACGGCGAAGAAGACCTCCCGCAAGAAGAGCGCCGAGTAACAACGAAACCAATACGCGCCGGCATGGCTAACCCAGCCGGCGTTGTTTCATACTTACGGTAAAGCCGGTCACATTTTCCGAACGGCTGCCGGTTCAATGTAACACGAAGGAGTGAGTCAAATGGCAGAGAACAACGTGAATCAAACCAATACCAACGCGGAGTCCGAGCAGGACGTGAGCGAACTGCTCAAGATCCGCAGACAGAAGCTTGCCGATCTGCAGGCAGCGGGAAAGGACCCGTTCCGGATCACCAAATTCGATCAGACACACCACACCGACGAGGTGAAGGCGCTGTACGAGGCAGCAGAGGCGGAGAAACTCGCCGGCCGCACGGCACCGGTGACCGACGGTCTCGAGGAGGCTGAGGCTCGCGCGGTGAAGAAGGCGGACTACGAGGAGCGCCGCGCCATCATGGACGCGGAACCGATCGAGGTTTCCATCGCCGGCCGCATGCTCTTCAAGCGCGTCATGGGCAAGGCATCCTTCATCAACATCCAGGATCTCAAGGGCAGCATCCAGGTGTATGTCTCCCGCGACGGCATCGGCGAGGACTCGTACGCGGATTTCAAGAAGTCCGACATCGGTGACATTTTCGGCGTGAAGGGGTACATTTTCCGCACCATGACCGGTGAGATTTCGGTGCACGCGGATCAGCTGACGCTTCTCTCGAAGAACCTTCAGGTGCTCCCGGAGAAGTTCCACGGCATGACCAACACGGACCTTCGCTATCGCCAGCGCTACACTGACCTGATCATGAACCCCGAGGTTCGCGACACGTTCGTGAAGCGTTCGAAAATGATCGCAGGCATCCGTTCGTTCCTTGCGGGACGCGGCTTCATGGAGGTCGAGACCCCCATGCTCGTCTCCAACGCGGGCGGCGCTGCGGCAAGACCGTTCTTCACCCATTACAACTCGCTCGATGAGGACGTCAAGCTCCGCATCAGCCTTGAGCTTTATCTGAAGAGACTGATCGTCGGCGGACTTGAGCGCGTCTTCGAGATTGGCCGCGTGTTCCGCAACGAGGGTATCGACACCCGCCACAATCCCGAGTTTACGCTCATGGAGCTGTACCAGGCATACACCGATTACTACGGAATGATGGAGCTGACCGAGTCGATGTTCCGCTTCCTCGCGCAGGAAGTGTGCGGCTCGACCGTGATCAAGTACGGTGAGAACGAGATCGACCTCGGCAAGCCGTTCGCGCGTCTCACCATGGTGGAGGCCGTGAAGCAGTACACCGGAATCGATTTTGATCAGATTGCCACCGACGAGGAGGCGAAGGCTCTCGCGAAGGAGCGCCATGTCGAGTTTGAGGCACGCCATAAGAAGGGCGATATCCTCAATCTCTTCTTTGAGGAGTTTGTAGAGGAGCATCTGGTGCAGCCGACCTTCATCATGGACCACCCGGTGGAGATATCGCCTCTTACGAAGCGCAAGCCCGACAAGCCCGATTACGTTGAGCGCTTTGAGCTCTACATCAACACCTGGGAGATGTGCAACGCCTACTCCGAGCTGAACGACCCGATCGACCAGCGCGAGCGTTTCAAGGCGCAGGAGGCAGCTCTTGCAGCCGGCGATGAGGAAGCCAACACGACCGATGAGGACTTCATGAACGCCCTCGAGATCGGTATGCCGCCCACCGGCGGTATCGGCTACGGCCTCGACCGTCTCGCGATGCTGCTGACCGACAGCCCGGCAATCCGCGATGTTTTGCTCTTCCCGACAATGCGTAGCATCGACAACTAAAAAGCCAGTAAAATCAAGGCTTTGCGGCATTCGAGATACCACAAATATCATCGGATTATTACACTTTTATTACAATTTCTGTTAGAAATCACGAGTGAAGACGAGGACTGATAGAAAAATTCTTAAAACAAACCGAATCATTCGCAAGATTGATAAGACACTTTTCTAATGTCATTGAGTTAGAAAAGTGTCTTTTTTGTTTACCGTCAAGCCAACAATCATAGGA
>CADBLW010000133.1 GCA_902795625.1 uncultured Lachnospiraceae bacterium
CCAAGATCCATTTTTGTCTTTAATGAATGACCGGTATCGTCTTTTATCACGACCCAAACCCTTTTCCCACGGTATTCCTGCTGCGATAATTCTTCGATATCTCCGGATATCTGAAATGTTATTCCCTCCAGACAATTCAGCTTATTGATAAAACTCCTAATTGCCTCTTTCTCTATGGAATACTTGATAAAATCGAAATCAATATCTCTTGTAGCACGTCTCACATCTCCGGTGATACTACGCATTACCACGCCACCTTTGATGGTTACATTCCGATTCATAGGACTTTTTGCAATAGCCTTCAGCACAATATCCTGGCACACTCTCGCCTCTGCAAACAATTCGCTGTATCCATCTTTCAAATATTCGTATACCATTTTCTCAAGATCGATCATCAGTATACCTCAGTCCGCAAAGTTCTGATCACCTTATCACTTTTCGGTACAGCCACAGCGTAATTCCTTATTTTCTCTGTATTTAACTGTGGCAGGATTCTTCGGTAATTTCCCAGAATCTCTTTATAATAATTGAATGGTAGTTTGCTCTTATATCTGACCAGTTCAATAAGCATACGTTCTCTGTCAAAAATCTGTATATCATACCCTTTATACTCCATTGTTGTCCGCCCCTGGCCAAGGAGTTCCTCCGGCATGAATATCTGTTTCACACGCTTATCTGATATGGGAGCAGCTTCTCTTTTTGTCGCCATAGTACACACATCAGGAACTTCATCCGTAAATCCATACAGATAAAAAGCCGTATCCAACGTGATAATCGCTTTAGGATACTTGTATGAAAGCAGTGCCAGTTCAGGTACATGTTCTTTTTCTGAAAAAATGCCCTTGTCCACTCGGAAAAGCTTCCCTTCCGCAACCATTCGATTGATAAAATAATCCGATCCATATTCTTTTAGACATTCACTCCGTGTCTTCAACAAAATCACCGCCCTTATATACACATCTGCATTTTTATATGTTTTGCATAGGTCTGTGCAAATTATACCGTTCCACATTACTACTGTCAACAAACATTTTAACAATCCCATGCAAATCATTGAACTTTGCATAGGATTATCAGAAACTTGCTTATTATATTTCATCGGGAGTTCACCTTCAAAAGGTGTAAACGGGGTGTAAATCCGTTTGATAAATCTTCAAAATACCATATTTTCAAGGTTTTCTGCTTTACCAAAATCTCTTGCCCCGTCAGCCCATCATCCACATCAAAGCGCATCCGAGCACGATCAGCACGGAAATCCCGCTGAAGAAGGACAGCAGACCGCGTAGGCCCTTCTTCCTGGGCCGCTGCACCGACGAGTAGCTGCCCTCCTCCGCAACCGAAGTCACAACATAGCCCGGCTCCTCCCCCGGCAATCCGTAAACCGGAGCGGGAGAAGGCTCCTCCGGCTCGCGCGCCACTGCGGTCAGCATCCGCTGCATTGTATTTCCTTCCTCATGGCTCATGACGTGGAACGCATAGCCGCTGTACACGGCCTGTGCATCCTGCGGGTCAAGGTACCCCAACAACCAGTCGGACAATAAGCGCATTTGAATCGTCAGCGGTTTTTCATACTCCGGACAGTACACAAGCTCCACCTCCCCGGTATCGATCCGCAGGAAAATACAGTCCGGCTGCAGCACAAAACTCTCCTCCCGCAGCAGATATTTCTTGCTCTCGGCTATTCCGGAGAAAAGGGAAGCCAGTATCCTGCGGAACTCGGTTCCGGAAATCTTCTGTCCGAGAAAGCTTTCCGCAAGTGATGCACATCCGTCCACCGCGTAACGACGCAGTTTTCCCTCCCCCGCGCGCACCGTCTGCATGGGCAAAACTCCCGGTACAGTATTGTGCCCGAGCATCTCTTCTTCAAACGGGTTCTCTTCCGGAATGTCACGGAGCACCAGATAAACATGTTCCAACTCCGCAACCCTCTCTGCCTTAATCTCATACATGGATCCAAACACCGCCTCTCCGCTGCTTCTCTTCAGTATTTACTCTATTTTAACCGGTTAACAAGCTCGCTTAGTTTCGTCAGCACCGTACTCAGTCCTTTGATCTCCATTCCTGTTTCCATCACAGCGGAATATATCCTCGTTCGCAGCCCGATATCCTTACAGTCGACAACGCAAGTCACATCATCCGAAAACCACCGTGAGGTCAGAGTCTGTCCGAAGAAAGGTATCTCCGTATCGCTTTTCAGCGAAATATGCACGATTACGCTGTCATCTTCCGCGCGAATGGATCGTCCTTCGATCCGGCTGATCCAAAATCTCCCTCCCGCCAGTTCATCGAGGTACTCCTCCATGCTGTCGGCATCCTCCTTCGCAGTGTTGGAGAACCAGCGCCGAAAAATGGACCGTTCCAGCTTTCGTTCATACATCACCTTGTGAAGCCGCGGTTCCTCGTCGTTGAGGATCAGTGCCCTGGTATCCTCCGCGACCCGCTCCGCCAGTGTTCTCGCCACCGAAAGGTCCCTCATATACAAGGCCATATCGATCAACAACACGATGATCATCGTGACAAGCGGCACAATGAACACGGCTTCCACGGTAAATGACGCTCGCACCGTTCTGCATACACGACCATGCTCAACCGACAATCTCTCCCTTTTCCGCTGCCTCCGTTTCATGTTCTCCCTCCATCACCGCATATACCCCCGACGACGCCTTTTGCAGGCAGCCGGATTACAATCCGCACCGCAGCCTCTTCACGCAACACCGATTCACAACGGACTCACTCCCGTTGCCGCGGTCTCTACGGCACAACTCCGAGCAACAGCGAGATTGCAAACCCCGCTGCCGCGAACGGGTAAAACGGCAGTGTATCCTTTCTGCCGATTTTCCGGATGACAACCAGAAGAAGTGCCACCGGCAAAAGGCTCATCAGACTGACAAGCAGAAAGAAACTGAGACCACGGAGTCCAAGGGCAAAGCCTGAGAGCAGCACGAGAACCGAATCTCCGGTGCCGATCATGTGCCACAGCAAACCGGCTGCCAGAAACAATACGCCCGGTATCATCCCGAACACCCTCGCCCTCATAGTCAAGGCATTCGGAAACACTGCTGCCGCACACACACAGCAGCCCCCGGCGACAAGCAATACGACAGGAATTTTCTTCGTCCGCAGATCACACGCGGCCCCGATTCCGATTACAAGCCCCAGGGAAATCAATCCGATCACATCTCCCGACTGCATAACTCATGCCTCCCTTCGCCCGGCTAATCGCCGTCGTCCGTCTCTGCGGCGCACTTCTTACATGCACGAAGTCCCTTCTCCTGCGCCTCCGCAAGCGTCATGGACTGAATTGTACGCTTCAGTTCTCCGCAGGAAAGCGTGCTGTGGTAACGGTTTCCGTAGTCGGTGATGAAGACCGAAGAACCGACGGACTGTCTGCAGCAAAACTCGCAGGGCCGGTATTTCTCTCCGTCTTTATTTCGCGCAGCCGCAACTTCATCAAACTCAATCTGACGAACCGACAGTTTGATGAATGAACAGGTCGATTTCCTGTGGTACACGGTTCCCCTCGCGGACACGTACACCGTCTCCTCCTCTTCTTCCTCCTCGTCCTCCTCCGCGCGCATGACCTCCCTGTCATGACCGAAGAAACTGCGCGCCGAAGTCCGCTGTACGATCGGCATCGAGCCGAGCACCGGCAGTTTGCTGACCGGTGCAAATCGGTACGACACCGTAAGGAGAAGCTGTCCGTCATCGTCAAACATGGAGCTTCCCGAAGTGCTCACTCCGGAAACTCCGCCCTTGATCCATCCGATCCAGTCGGCATCCCGGATCTCCCGCCGCAGCAGGTATCCCATATAAGCCTCGCTCGCCACCCGTCCGATGGCGGAATCAATCCCCAACTTTGCCACGAGATCATCCGTTTCATCGTCCGTCATGGACGACAGTTGGGAATACACGGTTCCGTACTGCGAAAGCTCTCGTACTACATGATTCATCGCAACCTGCATATCGCTCTGGATACGCAGGAATACAAACAGCTGCAGCACCATATAAAGGACCAGAAACGCGGCAGGAACACACAGTGACGCTTCTACGGTGAAGGATCCCTTCGCCCGTTTGTTTTTCCACAGCAGCTTCATTCTCATTCCTCCCTTGCTAACATACTCTCTGACAACCGTTTCAGGCCGTCCCCCCGGAGAAAGTGTTTTATTTGACAGTCAGCGCCCGGAACGGCTGTCGGAAAGTATGTCCGGTCTGCATGAGCGTTGCGCGTCGCCGCACTTCGTCTCATGCAGACCTTATCCGGGAACGCTGGTGGACCAGCATTCCCTAAAAAGAGGCATAGCTCTGGGCAGGCTTCAGTAGGATACGGCGCATTTTCCGGGGATCGAATATGCGCTAATCCCCTCTTCATCCGTATCCCCGAATGACACAATTGTGTAAAGCGGAGACACCTCCGCGGTTGCACTCACCTCAAAACCGTAAACGCACTTTTTGATCAGAAAAGCCTCATCATACTTTGAGCGTATATTCACCTGGATCAGATCAAGTGCGCGGCCGGTCATCGTGTCGGAGTTCCGCAGCAGCATGAACAGCATCAGGTAATGATCATAGCCGAGCTTCAGGCCCTCCGGAGGCTTGTATTCCTTCGCGATCTCAATCCGCTTGTCTCTCGACATCAGCAGTGAATTCGACAGTGAAAGCTGGAACGAGCCCGTGGTGACAAGCAGCGGAACCTGTTTGCCCTGCAGGATCTCCGCCGTCTCCAGATAGGCATTCTGGATTGCCCATATGACCAGAATGATCGTCTGCGCCACCTTGACCAAAACGGGGAACGGTATCGCCGACAGAAACTCTGCGGCAACCGCCAGTGCCTCCGTCTTTTTCACAGAATCGGAAAACACATGGATGATATTCATCAGAACGCGGATTCCCAGGATTGAAAGTGTCGCCGAACGCTGATTTTGCGCGTCACCGGTTTTGCCATAGAGAAGGTATTCCTGCTCGTAGTGCATGACTCCCTCCGGATCCTGATCCAGATAGTTGGACATATGCGTCGAAAAATAAGCGATCAGCAAAAGCTTCTCAGAGATCTCAACAACCCCGTCCGCCAGGCGGTTCAGCATGGTTTTCAGAAAATTCCCCTTGAGCAGAGCCTTCAGAAGATCAACGCTGAGCGGTCCGTCCTCGCTGATATCCGGATACACGTACAACGTTCGTATATCCTCCTCCACACTTTTTGACGGAAGATCCCGTTCAAAGTAGAGGGTGGCCGAGGAAAGCTCCTCATCAGCCGGATACACTCCCCCGACAATCCCATGTGTGAGCAGATTTTTGAGTGTCTGCCAAAACGAGGAATCCCCTGCAGTAGACTTCTTCACTTCCGAGTAATCAAGCTCCAGCCCGGCAATACTGTAATCCATAAGCATGACATAGACCTTGTTCAGTTTTTTCCACTCCTGAGTTGTCTGCGGGAAATCCCTCATCAACTCATAGACCGGCAGCAGCACCTCAATATTTCTCTCCAATGTCTTCTTCATTTTTGCGAAATCATAGGTTTTACCGCCGTCCTTTGCCCCGACATAGCTTTTCAATATTCGAAGCGTCTCCTCAAGGGATTTGTACATATCCTCGTCAATCAGCGACTGACAGCTCTCCATGTATTGCTCAAACTCCGTAACCATGGGTCGAAACTTGTCCTGCAGTTCGATCAAATCCTCGAGGATCGGGATTGCTCCTCTCGCACCCAGGAAGGAATCGTGTACCGCCGTCAGCAAAAAGACATATGCGCGAAGCGTGTTTTCATCCACCTCTGCCTCTCCTTCGTCCGGAAGCGCAGTCACTCCGTAAAAAAGCTCATCGGTGAGAAGCTTGATGTTGTCATACTGAGGTTTCAACTGTTCATAAAAAACCGTATTGCTCATGTGCACGGACACCTGGGAAACCTCTCCCGGGATTGCCCGCTTAACAAAACTCGTGATCGTTTCCGGAGTACCGTCATCCCGGAACACAACACCGCTGGCATCGGTTTTAATCCCGTCAATCTGCTGTGCCAGCGCAAGCATTTTTTCCTCAAACACTGCCAATTCCTGCTGAACCTTCTGCTGAGTCTCCAGCGCCTCCGCCGTCTGCTCGGTCTCCTTAAGAAGCTTCACAGCATTTAAGAGAAGTTCTGCCAGCTCCTGAATCCCGCTGATGGCGCCTTCCTCGATCATCTGGTTTTTGCAGATCACACCTCCCCCGTGAAGAAGCGTGACAGTTTTGCTCAAAGCAACCTCGGAAATGTCATATGCATAGCTGTAATAAGACTTGTCTTCCCCGGCACTGCTCCCGGATACCGACTGTTCCGGCCGCCCGGACACCGAAAGATACGATCGGATCTCCTCCTCAATGTCCACATCATAGAGGCCGTACAGCCCGTAATCGTCAAATAAAGGCGCATAATACTCGCCGAGCACGGACTCACTCGCCGTCTGAAGGTTCATGCGAAACATCGCAACGGCGCCCTGTTGTCTCGCCGATTCCAGACTGACAAGGATCAGCGAAAAGATCAGGATCGTGGTGATCGCCATCAGTACGGTTACGGCTCCATCCGTCTCTCTGCGGCAGGGCCGGCTCATGCCGGCCGCCGATACCGCAGACGCACAGGGGGTCATTTTACGATTGCCTCGGAGTTCAGCTTGATAGAGTCGAACGCCGAGCTGACAATCGATGAAATCTCATTTTTAAAGATCAGAACAAGGCCGATCAGGACAACCAGGATCAGCACAACCTCGATAACGCCGATGCCCTGTTGATCCTCCTTAAAACTTTCCGCAAGATTTTTCAATTTCCACAGTAATCTCTTCATTGTTTTCTCCTCCGTTATTCTTTTCCGTTTCATAATGACATAAACGCCGGAATCAGGATCATCGCAAGGATGATGACCAGAATGCCGGCCATTGGCAGAAGAAGCTTGGTCCCCGCTTCCTCGCCGCGTTGCTTGGCCTGCTCCCTGCGGTCGCAAAATGCCTCCGCAGATTCTTTCTGAAGCAGCGGCAGCAGACCTGCTGCTCCCTTCTTGAGGTTCTGGACGATGATCGAAGAAAACCGCAGATAGCGGATGTTTCCGCATCGCTTGCCGAATTCCTCGTATGCCTTCTCCTCCGGAATACCGAGTGACAGAAGGTTTCGTGTGTGAAGCATTTCCTCATACACATAGCGCGTCCGTTCCGAGTTATCCCTGTGCCGGACATAGTCCCCGACGATCCGCTCCCATGCAAGCCGGATGGTCGACCCCGCCTCGATCAGCAGGGAAACCTTGCTCACGAGCTCCGGATAGTCACGCAGCAGCTGACGCTCCCGCGCCTTCCGGTTTTGTTTCCGGCGGGACGCCGCGACAAGACACAGTACGACCGCGAGAAACCCCGCATACGCAAAGAATACCCACTCGGAATACTTTCTCTCGGCGTAAAATGACACCTTTCCGTCTCCCAGTTCCTCCGGAAGCTGAATCTGCGATTCGTACGCCTGTTCCTGCGCATAATCCGTGAGAAGTTCCTCCAGTTCCCGCGCCGTGTCTGCTCCCTGCGATGAACTCTCCGGGACAACGCGGATCGCGAAGCTCAGGGATTCCTCCCAGTCACGGTACGTCAGCTGCGCCGTAAGGGTCACAATACTTCCGCCCTCGTCGCACAGCTCCGGATGAACATTGCCGGAGTAATCCACGATCCGGTAATCCGACGTGCTCCAGGAAACCGCGATCGGTGTTCCCGCAATGCGGGACGGCAGCATTAACGGCTTCGTCACGCGATCCGCACTTTCATTATCCCCGAGGATCCGGGTCAAAAGTTCCTCCTCCGCCTTCGCGGCATTGTCCCGGATTTCCTCCGCTGTCATCAGCCGCTCGGCCACCGGAAGTGAGATATCGTACTCTTTCTCCCCGAGTCTCGCCCGGATTCTCGCGATCCCCGTGCCGGATTCCGGCCGTTCGATCTCCCGCAGCGGTTTCTCGGAAAATCCTCCGGTATACGCGACGAGGAACAACACGCCGGAGAGAGCAAGAATCAACCCGACCAGTCCGATCCCGAACATACAGTCCGCTTCCATCCGTTTCGCTCCCGGATTTTCGTTGATATACATCTCCCGATAGTACTGGTCCTCCGCCGTGTCGATGCGGCAACGCCTTACGACCCACCTCTTCAGGCAGGCTCCGGCATAACCGAGATACCAAAACCTGCGCATTCCGGAAAACCGTCGTTCCGCGGGCTCACGCCGCATCGCGGCAATAACACCGCTGATTGCCGTCAGCCCGGCAGCCGCAGCCATCCAGCCTGCAACCTCAGTCATACCCATACCTACCTCCTGTCTTACCGTCGATCTCCTGCTGTTCTCTCACAATCTCCATCTGATCGGTTTCCTGCCGGTTCTCCTTCCGTCATACCTCGATGCACGCAATTCTCTCCGCGATCATACAGAACAACCGATACACCAGATAGAGAACAAACATGATGGCATGACCGGCGATCCCCGCATACAAAGGTGCAAGGAACCCCGGTGAGAACGCCAGAAAATAAGCCAGCATCAGGTACGGCATCACCTTCATGATCCCGACCTCCAGCTGTTTCGCCAGAAGTACCGTCTGTATCTCCCGCAGGACCTCCTGCTTCTGATACAGCGTGTCCGTCACCGACCGGATCACCCGCGTGACATCCCCTCCGGTTCGCTTCGCTATGGTGAATATTCCGGAAAATGTCCTAATATCCTCCACGCCGCTTCGCTCGCCGAACTCCTCCAGCACTTCCTCCACGTTGCCGCCACTCTTCAGCTTACGGCTCATGCGCCGGAATTCCTCTACGATCGGTTCTTTCTCCTCGAACATCATCCGAAGATCCTCAGCTGCGTGCTGAACACTGTTTTCGATACTGTATCCCGCCTCCAGCGAGGCAAGAAGACACTGCAGCCCGTCACGAAAGTGCTCCTCCAGCTGCCGGCGCCTGCGATCCCGGATCGCATGCCGCTCCCGGTACATTCGGAACAATGTGATCGGGATGAGGAGCACAAGGATCCCCCAGGACCGGAAAAACAACAGTGCCGTCGCGATGCATATACCGACGTGCTTCAGCACATACCGGGCAACTCTCATCCCGTCCCCGTCCTTTCTTGCGGAACCCGGTTACCCACCGGGTCTGCCAGCGACAGACCTGCTGCCAGGAGCTTGTTCCGTCGCTGCAGACGATTCCCGGTTGGTTCCAGTTCCCCTATGATCATCCCGTCTGCCGCCTCCCCTTTCTCCCGAAAGCGAAACAGCGGATTCAGGATAATCTCTCCGTCAACGCAGGCAAGGATTTCCGTGATCTCCGTAACCTTGCGGGTACGGTCGCGCATCCTTCCCAGCTGAATAATGATTTCGATTGCCGAGGCAATCTGTTTTCTCACCGCCAGAAGAGGTATCTCCTCCCCCAGCAGCGTCATGGTCTCAATTCGGGAAAGCATGTCCGCAGGAGAATTTGCGTGTCCCGTGCTCATACCGTTATGTCCCGTATTCAGACTCTGCAGCATATCGATACTCGCCGCATCCCGGACCTCGCCGACGATAATGCGGCTCGGTCTCATTCGCAGCGATGTCTTTATCAGATCGCGGATCGTGACCGCGTGGTTGCCCTCCATGTTGGCATTGCGCATCTCAAGGCGCACGAGGTTCGGAATGTTTGATATCTGCAGCTCCGCCGAGTCCTCGATCGTGACAACGCGCTCGTCCGCCGGAATGTAATCCGACAGCGCGTTCAGCATTGTTGTCTTGCCTGATCCCGTGCCTCCGGAAACTACGATGTTGTACCCGGCCAGCACAAGCGTGCGCATGTATTCCGCCGCCTCCGCCGAGATGGATCCGAGCCGGATCAGATGCTCCATCGTGATCCGGTCTTTCGGAAACTTACGGATCGTCACCGTCGGACCGTTCAGAGATACCGGCGGCAAAACCACGTTGACACGGCTCCCGTCTCTCAGCCTCGCATCGACGATCGGGTTGGCTTCATTGACCACCCTGTTCACGTCAGCCGCGATCTTCTGGATCACATCGTTCAGCTTTTTCTCACTCGAGAACCGCACGGAACTCCGGTACAGCTCACCGTCCTTCTCGTAGAATATGTCGTCCGCTCCGTTCACCATGATCTCCGTGATATCCGGATCGTCCATCAGGTCCTGCAGCACATCAAGGCCCCTCAACGCGTTAAATACATCTCTCTTCGCGACGACTCTCTCTGCCGCCGTGATCACGCGCTGTCCCGCTGCCTCACGGATCCGCTGTTCGATCAGTTCCCGCAGCTCCTCATCGCTCAGTTCCTTCGAACCGTCAATTCTCGCAAGCACCGCTTCCGTCAGCGCTGTCCTCAATTCCTCCCGCCGATCCTTCATTCAGGCTTCCTCTCAAACATTTACTCTCCATACGCACTCCGGCCTTCTGCCGAACCCGATTCCTGCCAACCTCTCATCCGGACATCACCGCATCCGCAGGCTGCAATCGATCTTTTTGTCCGTTACTCACCCGACCGCAGCCGCGTCCGCGGAGCGCAGCCGGTCTTCCAGGCCGTCCTCCCGAAGCATCCGCTCCAGCGTGGCATAGCGCTCCCCGGAACGGCTGCCGACAACGTACAGCTCCTCGCAATTTTCCGCGAGAACAGGGTGGGGGGAAGCCCCGAAATCGATGATCAGCGCTTCGTACCCGGCACCCTCCAGTCCCGCGATAAATGCTTCCGCATCCTCGTCGGCAAATTGTCCGTAATCCGAGAAACAGCTGTAGCCGCTGATGATCTTGACATTGCCCGCGGCACGCAGGCAGAACCGTTCATGCCTGTACCAGTCCCTGCCGTACTCCTTCAGAAGATACAGAAGCTCTGAGACATCGCTCTCCGCCGGCTTCCAGTCACGGCCTCCCTCCGGCCACGGGTTGACGCACAGAAGGATCGTCTTTGATTTCACTGCGGATCGTCTCGCCAGCTGCAGCGCCGTCGCCGAACTGTTGGTCCCGTCAAGGGTGATCACTCCCGTGCAGCGGCACTCCGCTGCCGTCGCGGGTTCCCCGACAACCTTCGGTGCCGTGCCGATCACCTCGCCGAGGCGGGCAAGGATCTGATCCACCGGCTGGAACAGGAACACATACCCCGGTTCCTCCCCTCGGTCCTTCTCCGCCGTCAGAAGCCACACGGGGATTTTCCGTCCGTTCATTTCCGAGAGCACCCGCTGCCGCCGTTCCGCGGGATCATCCATCCCCGAAGGCTTCTTCGGTTCCGTTGCTTCCCACTGCGCCGAACCGGCTCCTCTCCCGAAGGTGACATTCTGTCCTAAACCTTCTCCCTGCAGTTCTTCCTCGCTCAGCAGCAGTGCTTTGACGCGCACGTGCTCATCCCATGCGGCAAATTCTCCGACGGATGCGAACCCCGCCGCTGTATATCCTTCCGGCAGCCCACGCTGCATCTCCATCGTCAGTCGTTCCAGATATCTCCTGTCGGGATAAACGATCGCAATAGTTTTCATCTCACTCGCCTCCGTGCCGTCGCGGCTCCTCGTTTTTGTGCCGCCATCATAACGCCGCGTCCCCACCACGTCAACATCTATAACTCGTTACGCGCTCTTTTCGGCACTTTTTCGGAGACCGGCAAAACCGTTGTGCACATCGCCATATACAACATGTACAACGGTTTTTATTTTCCGAAAAATGTTGCACAAGCCACACCTGCCGGTTTTGTGCATAACGCCTTATCTGTTAAAAGCAACAAAAAAGCACCTACTTTCCGACTGTCATGGCCGCTGCCATATCTCATGTCAGAGCTTCCGGTGCTTTTTGGCGCCTTGCACACGTAAACATGCACAAAACTCAAGTCTGAAATTGTGCACACTGCCGATTTTCATCTATATCAGTCAAAGCAGGCAGTTTATACGGTTTCTTCGCTTGAATAAAAATATTTATCATATATAATGATTCTAATGAACTGTCTTATGCGGTTCATCGCATGCGGTTTCCCGCATGAGGAGGAATATGGTGTTAAGATAACGAAAGGAGTTTGTTCAGCATGAAAAAAGCAAGCAAAACCGTGCTCGTACTGATGATCATGCTCATCAGCCTGTTCTCAATCGCATCTTTGGCTTCGGCCGACGAGGAAACCCCTGCCGGCGGCTGGGTTGAAGCGGAGGACAAATCAATCACTGCCGAGAGAAAGGAACTGTTTGAAAAGGCAGTCAGCACTCTGACCGGCGCACAATACGAGCCTGTATCTTACGAAGCTTCTCAGGTCGTGGCAGGCAAGAACCATAAGTTCACGGCCAACCGCACTCTGGTTATTCCGAATGCAGAGACTGTTCTCGTAGAAGTCATTATCTACGAAGATACCTCGGGAAATGTATCTGTTGTCGAAATCAATGAGCTTGGCAAGAAAGACGAAGGAAATCTCAGCGGCGGCTGGGTTGAGGCGGAGGACAAATCAATCACCGCCGAGAGAAAGGAACTGTTTGAAAAGGCAGTCAGTACTCTGGCAGGCGCAAAATATGAGGCTGTGTCCTACGAGGCTTCTCAGGTCGTAGCCGGCAAGAACCACAAGTTCACGGCCAACCGTACCCTGGTTATTCCGAATGCAGAGACTGTTCTCGTAGAAGTTATCATCTACGAAGATACCTCGGGAAATGTATCTGTTATCGAAATCGATGAGATCGAAAGCAAGGAAGACCCTGAGAAGGACGACAGCAAGACGGACGACTCCAAAAAGGATGACAAAAAGGAAGACACCCCCAAGACAGGTGATTCAGCCAGCATCATCATTTTCAGCATCATTGCACTTGCATGCGTTGCAGTTGTTGTTCTGATTGCTTCCCGCCGCAGACAGAGCCTGTAAATCGGTTCGATCTGATCATTCCATACGCAACAAAGAAAGCCGCTCTCGTAAGGGAGCGGCTTTCTTATATCTGTCACTTATGTACTTTATCAATACTCAGGCATTGCAGGTGCTGCGGGAGCTGCAGGCTCCTTCTTGATGGCAACGACCGCCTCGGTGGTGAGGAGAGTTGCTGCGACGCTGGTCGCATTTTCCAAAGCGCAGCGGGTAACCTTGACGGGATCGATGATGCCGTTGGCAACCATGTCAACATACTCACCGGTGTAAGCGTCAAAGCCCATGCCGTCCGGAAGGTTCATGACCTTGTCAACGATGACCGTTCCCTCATAGCCGGCATTGGCCGCGATGATGAGAAGCGGGGACTGCAGTGCCTTCAGGATGATGTTGGCACCGGTC
>CADBLW010000134.1 GCA_902795625.1 uncultured Lachnospiraceae bacterium
CGCAAAATCGTCGATGTTCAGCGTAGTGCCGTCAAAATTCATGGTGCTGCGTATCTCCAAAGCCTTCTGGGCAGTGGAAATATTGCTCTTCTGATACTCCGCGATCATCGCGCGTTCGTTCGGGAAGAAGCTGTCGTCGGCGATGGACGCAAGGTGCAGCTCATGACGGTTCTCCTTACACCAGCGCGTCGCGGCGTTGGTAACGATCGTCGAATTGACACCCATGACGATAGGCTCGCCGGGGCTCGCAATTCCGAGCTTCTCACGGCAGATCTCCTCCAGGGTGTTGCCGAGGTACTGCATGTGGTCAAGCGCGATCTTGGTCACGACTGTAAGACATCCCTGTCCTACGTTGGTCGCGTCGTTGAGACCGCCCATGCCTGCTTCCAGCACCGTAAAATCGCAGTTTTCCATCTTGAACAGGATCAGACCGACACAGACAGCCCGTTCAAACTCCGTGGGATCCAGATCTTTCTTCGTCTCGGGGCTGCTCATCTCCATGGGGCGAAGCGCCGACTTGAGCGTTTCCACGCTGTTGACAAACTGCGCGGTCGTGATCGGCTTTCCGTCGATCCGGTAGTAATCCGTGACCCCGTGCAGTGCCGGCGAGATCATGGTGCCGACATGGTAGCCCGCAGCGACTAAGATGTTCGTGATCATGGTCGCCGTGGAGCCCTTGCCGTTGGTTCCGACAACATGGATTATACGCTGAGAAGCCTCGGGATGCTTTAGCAATCCGAGGCAGTAGTTGACCCGATCAAGGCCCGGTTTTGACTTGTTTGTTTCTTCGTTTCTTATGAAGCGTACAGCATCTGTAAATCTCATAAGTACCTCAACTTACGCGCATTCGACCAGTCGAAGCGTTCTCTCTTCTTAATCAGGAGGTTATCCTGCTCTTCTCTCTCAACAGTTTAACTCATTTATCGATGTAATTCAAGCCTTTTCAACCGTATCCGTCGATTCCGTATCTTTGTCTGTTGCTTTCGCGGAAGACCCGTTCTGTTCCTCGGACCATAAACCCTTGTACATGAACTCCCGGATCGTGGGAAGCAGCTTCGGCATCAACATGAGTAATACGGCGATCTCCACTGCGAAACTCGCAACTGCCACGAGTACGCGCGGGGTAATGGTTTCAACCGTGAAAGGCGTGCCCATATAGGTGAAGATAAAGTAGGTGTTGAGTATCATGCTCAGCACAAGATTGTCGACGACGGATGCCGCGATGATGCGTCCGGTCTTACTCTTCCGGTACAGGATAAGACCGACGGTGAGACCCTGCAGGAAGCGCGTGAGTGTGATCCCGGGGTTCATCGAACCGCCGTAAAGAAGCAATCCGCCGAGCACGTCCGTGATGGCCGACACGATGCCTCCGAGCCATCCGATGCAGTAGCCGGTGATCGCGCGCAGCAGGAAGGTAAAGGAAATGCGGTAACGTCCCGCAATTGTGAGGGACAGAGAATACTCTGTCACGAACTGAAGCGCGATCATGATGCCCATAAAGCTGATCAGCTTCACATAGGTTGACGAATTGCGACGGCTGTTTTTGATCATAAAAAAGTCCTCCTTTCGTCCCGTGGTTCGCTACGAAAAGGAGGTGCTGAAAATCCTTCAGGTAGCAGCGGGATGCAGACCGGAAACCGCAAGCCTTTCGGCTTTTCGTTCCGAGGGCAACTCCCCGTCCCCCGGACACTTGACGCTTCCGCTCTTACTCTGCCATTGTTTGTTGTTTGATTTTTCTGTAAAAAGAGCTGTCGTCAATGCGGCGACAGCTCTTACATACGGATTACTTACGAATGCCGAGCTTCTCGATCAGCGCACGATAAGCATTGATATCCTTCTTCTTGAGGTAGTCAAGCAAACCTCTTCTCTGACCGACCATCATGTAAAGGCCGCGACGGGAATGGTTGTCCTGCTTGTTGTTCTTCAGATGCTCAGTGAGCTCTGCAATTCTTGCGGTAAGGATTGCGATCTGAACCTCAGGCGATCCGGTGTCTGCAGGGGTCTTGCCGTACTCGGCGATGATCGCTGCTTTCTTTTCCTTCGTGATCATGATTTTTGCCTCCTTTTATGAATTAGTAACCGCCGAAATCCAGGCCAGGGTTGGAGAATCCGCTGACTGGGACTTGGCTGACTTCGATACTATAACACAGTTGTGCCCGCTTGTAAACAGGCATTTTACATGAATTTTGCGTATTTTCCGCGTGAAAAACCGTTGTTTGTGTCACTGCTCCCGCACGGAAGCGATATCCTTAGCAAGCTGAGCCCTCAGCTCCTCAAGGGATGTGAATGCCACCTGCCCGCGCAGACGGTCAAGGAAGCTGACACGGATCGTATCGCCGTACAGCTCCTCATTGAAATCAAGAATATGTGTCTCGATGGTTGTCGAGTGAACGGTTCCGTCGTGTACGCTCGGATTGTCTCCGATGTTGGTGACGGAGCGATACGCTGTGCCCCGGACTGTCGTTTCGGTGCGGTACACGCCGAACGGGGGAAGCAGCTTCTCTGCAGGAGGAAGCAGGTTTACGGTGGGAAAACCGATCGTATGACCGATCTGTTTGCCCTTTACAACGGTTCCCTCGATGAAATACGGCTCTCCGAGCAGCGCGTCGGCCGCCGCCACATCTCCCTCACTGATCAGTCCGCGGATACGGGAACTCGAAACCGGCCTTCCGTCGCGGATGACCAAGGGACAGATGCTGCATTCCACGCCGCAGGAGGATGCGATCGCCCGAAGCGCCACGGCATCTCCCGCGCGGTCACGACCGAACCGGAAATCCTCACCCACAACGATCTTTTTCGCATGGTACTGTCCGATCAGAACATCACGCACAAACGCCTCAGGAGACATATTGCGGTTTTCGTCCGTGAGCGGCCAGATCTCGTACTTTTCTATGCCCAAAGCAGTGGCAAGGGCGCGGCACTCATTTTCCGTCAGAACGGCTCTGCCCACAGGCTGCGGTTCCACGGAAAGAAGCATGCACGGAAGGCCTGTTCGGCGCATCTCTTCGATCAGGCGTCGATGCCCGAGGTGAAGACCGTCGAATTTGCCGATGCTGACGCAGAAGCCCTGTTCCGCAGCATCG
Organism: uncultured Lachnospiraceae bacterium; assembly: GCA_902795625.1. GTDB lineage: Bacteria > Bacillota > Clostridia > Lachnospirales > Lachnospiraceae > ISDg. Next base: position 3,084 of record CADBLW010000134.1, read on the forward strand.
TTGTCCGCAGCTGTTCCGACCTGCTGAGCGTCATTGGCAACAGCATCGCTGTCATTCTGTCCCGCGGAAGCCTTCTTCAGGCGGTTGAGCTCGTTGTCAACCTCGTGGTACATCTGAAGCGGGCGGTATCTGCGGCCGCGTTTTTGATATACCGCGTAAAATTCTCCCTCCGCATAAACGCGGATGCATTTCGCCTCATCGTCTCCGAGAAGATTCTCATAGATGTCGCGGAACTGCTCAGGCACAGGCTCCTCACATGGAGTGAGCCATTCCGGCTCGAGGAAATTGCCGTTGCGGATACTCTTTAACTGACCGGGATCAAGGGAGAACGGACGGCACCCGAGATACATGGCGTCGATGGGAACGACAGCCTCCGTAAGCCGCCCTGTCTCACGCAGTCTGCGGAGATCATCTATGGTATAGCTGTGCTCTAAGGTAAAACGGCCGGTCGCAGTGCGCACAAGGCATGTCATGCAGGAGCCGCATCCGAGCTGTTCGCCAATATCGTTGCAGATCGTGCGGATGTAGGTGCCCTTCTGACAAAGGATGCGGATCGCGTACTCTCCCGTCGTTTCATCGAAGGAAAGAAGCTCCGCCTCATAGATGCGGACTTTCTTTTTGGAGCGGTCAACGGTGATCCCGCGCCTTGCCAGGTCAACGAGTTTGACACCGTCGATCTTGCGCGCGGAATACATCGGCGTCAGCTGCTCGATCTCACCGATGAAGCCGGAAAGAGCGCTTCGGAACGCCTCCTCCGTCACGTGGAACGGCTTTTCCGAGAGAACGGTGCCGTGGATGTCCTGGGTGTCCGTGGTGATCCCGAGGCGGCCGTGAGCGACATACTCCTTCTTCTGCGCCATCAGGTAGTCACAGACCTTTGTGGCAAATCCCAGGCATACCGGAAGAACCCCCTCCGCTTCCGGATCGAGCGTTCCCGTGTGCCCCAGCTTTTTCATGCCGAGCACGCCGCGGAGCACCGCGATCACATCGAAGGAGGAATATCCCCGTTCCTTGTTGACAACGATAATTCCGTTCATTCCGTTACCTTCAGAGTAAATGGATACTCCCGGACACAAGTGTAATCCGGGAGCTTTGGATACGGAAAATGCAGCTCCGCATTTTCCGAAAAATGCTTGTTACAGCTGCAGCAATACCATCGCCGATATCTGGGTGATGTAATCGCTCAAGTTGCCCTTTACGGTGCAGCCTGCCGCAAAGATATGTCCGCCGCCGCCGAAGGACGCGCAGATGGACGCGACATTGACCTTCTCGATGGCACGCATGCTGATCTTGTAGGTGTCAATATCGTCCTGGCGCGCGAAAACGGCAACCTCGATGCCCTTCGTGAGCCGAAGCTGGTCGATCAGACCTTCCGTCTCCTTCGGGCCGCAGCCGAATTTGGCGATGTCGTCAAGGGTGACGACGGTGTAGATCATTTTCCCGTCGAGAAGCAGCTCCGAGCGGGCTACGGCATCCCCGATCAGTCGGTTCTGCGCGTACGTCTTGCGGTAGAACGAATCGTCGATCAGCTGCTGCGCGTTGACGCCCTTGGTGAGCATGCGCCCGGCGATCTGCATCGTATGCTCGGTGCATGCGGGAAAGCGGAACACGCCGGTGTCATGGACAATTCCGAGATAGAGAAAGGTCGCTGCGGCGCGGTTGATCTTATCGTCCTCGAGAAGATCGTAGAGCACCTCACAGGTCGAGCTCGCGTCCGGAAGGATGACACCGTCATCCGCAAAATGTGTGTTCGTCATGTGGTGATCCACAACATATGTCTTTGCAGCCTCGTCCACGAGCTCCTTCGCAGGTGCGAAACGCTCCTCGCTGCTGCAGTCGAGCACCACGAACAGGTCGTAAGGTGTCTCGGGCTTCGTAAAATCACTGTCAATATTCTCGAAGCCGTCCGCAACCATGAGGTTGTCAGCAGGCTTCTCAAGGTAAACACGGACCGTCTTCTCGGGATAATTGCACCGGATGTAATGATACAGCGCCATGCAGGAGCCGACGCAGTCTCCGTCCGGGTGAATGTGTCCCGTCATTCCGATCGTGTTTACCGCCTCGATGGAATCGAGTAAACTTCTGTTCATAAGCCCTCCTCTTCCTCGGAAGACTCTTCCTCACCGCTGTCCTCTTCCTTGTGAAGGGATGCGATCATCCCCTCAATCTTCATCGCGTATTCCAGCGAATCGTCGAGGACGAAGAACAGCTGCGGCGTGAGGCGCATATTGAGGTTCTTGGCGAGCATAGAGCGGAGATACGGAGCGGCATTTTTCAGACCGTCCATCGTATTCTTCTTTACCTCCGCGTCACCGTAGACACTCACATATACCTTTGCGGTCTTGAGATCCGGCGCGACCGTGACATCCGTAACGGTTGTCAGCGGCGCGACTCTCGGATCCTTGACCCCGTCAAGCATCAGTCTGCTGAGTTCCCTGCGGACCTCCTGACTGACGATTCTGTTTTTCATACTGTTTTTTCTCATTAGTTTCTGGCCACCTGCTGCATCACATAGAGCTCAACCTGATCGCCCTCTGCGATGTCATTGAATTTTTCAAACAAAATACCGCACTCGTATCCGGCGTTAACTTCCTTGGCGTCGTCTTTCATGCGCTTAAGAGATGCGAGATTGCCGTCGAAGATCTGCTCTCCGCCTCTCGTGATGCGGGCCTTGCAGCCGCGCTGCGCCTTGCCGTCGAGGATGTAGGAACCGGCGATGCTTCCGAGGCCGCTGGCCTTGAAAATCTGGCGGATTTCCGCATGACCGATGACAACCTCCTCGTAAACAGGATCAAGCATGCCCTTCATGGCTGCTTCAATGTCGTCGATCGCATTGTAAATGACGGAGTACAGGCGAACGTCAACCTTCTCACGCTCTGCCGTATCCTTTGCCGTATTGTCCGGCTTAACGTTGAAACCGATGATGATCGCGTTGGAAGCGCTCGCGAGCGTAACGTCGGACTCATTGATGTTGCCGACACCGCCGTGGATGCAGTGAACTGCGATCTCTTCGTTGGAGAGCTTGAGAAGCGACTGTTTCACAGCCTCAACGGAACCTGCCACATCGGCCTTGACGATGATGTTCAGATCCTTCATCTCGCCTGCGGCAACCGCGTCATGCAGACTCTCAAGCGAGAGCTTCTGCTTCGTCTCCGCGATGAGCTTCTCCTTGGTCTGCGCAATGTGCGCATCGGAGATGTTCTTTGCCTCACGCTCATTTTCCGTGACGACCATAAGATCGCCGGCGTTCGGAACGCTGTTCAGACCGAGGATCTCAACAGGCGTGGAGGGAGTTGCCTCCGTAACCTTCTGTCCCTGATCGTTGATCATCGCACGGATCTTGCCATAGGAAGCGCCGATGGAAACCGTCTCGCCGACATGGAGCGTACCCTTCTGTACGAGCACCGTGGCAACGGGGCCGCGGCCCTTGTCCAGCTTGGCCTCGATCACGAGACCGCGGGCCTTGCGGTTCGGGTTCGCGCGGAGCTCAAGCACATCCGCCGAGAGCAGGATCATCTCAAGAAGGTTCTCAATACCCTCACCGGTCTTCGCGGAAACGCGGCAGGTAACGATGTCACCGCCCCATTCCTCGGAGACGAGGCCCTGTTCGGAGAGCTCCGTCAGGACACGGTCGGGATTGGCACCCTCTTTATCCATCTTGTTGATCGCGACAACGATGGCGACACCGGCCGCCTTCGCGTGGTTGATCGCCTCGATGGTCTGCGGCATGACACCGTCGTCCGCAGCGACAACAAGCACTGCGATATCGGTTGCCATGGCACCGCGCAGACGCATTGCGGTAAATGCCTCATGACCGGGCGTGTCGAGGAACGTGATCTTGCGGCCATTTTTCTCAACCATATAAGCACCGATGTGCTGCGTGATACCGCCGGCCTCCTTTGCCGCCACGTGGGCGGAACGGATGGCATCGAGAATGGAAGTTTTACCGTGGTCAACGTGACCCATGACACAGACAACGGGAGGACGCTTCTCAAGGGCTTCCTCTGGATCCTCGGTGTCTCTGGTCAGCACCTCGACCATGTCGACGACCTCTTCCTTCTCGACAATGTAGTTGTAGTCAAGAGCGATCTCCTCGGCCTCGTCAAACGAGATCTCGGAGTTGATGTTGTATAGCTTTCCTGCAAGGAAGAGCTTCTTGATGATCGCGGAAGCGTTCTGCTTCATCTTGTCCGCGAGTTCCTTGATCGTGATCACCTCGGGGATCGTGATGTTCTTGATCTCGTTCGGATCTTCCTCACGCTTGGGCTCTACCTTCGGCATGATGAATGCGCCCTTGCGGTTCGCATCCTTCTTCTGCGGCTGACCCTTCTTACCGGTCTTCTTTCCGTCGTCAAAATCGCGGTTGTTGCGGTTCTTGTCGCGATCACGGTTCTGGTATGCGGCTGCGTTCTTTCCGCGGTTGATCTCGCTCGCAAAATCCGACTTGATCGAGCTGCTCTGTCCGCCGCGGTTGTCGTTTCTGCGCTGCTGGAACGGTCTCCGCTCGCCGGCATCCTTGTCCTTGTCAAATCCACCGCCGCCGAAGCCGCCCTGGTTGAAGCCGCCTCTGCCCGCGCCGGCGCCGGCACCCGCAGGTCTGCGTGCGCCCTGACCGTCACGGTCGCGGTTGTAAGTTGATCTCGTGCCGTCCGCGGGTCTGCGATCGCCGAAGCCGCCCTGACCCTGACGGTTGTTGCGGTCACCGTAACCGCCCTGACCGGCGGGTCTGCGTGCACCCTGACCGTCGCGGTCACGGTTGTAGGTGGATCTTGTTCCGTCGGCAGGTCTGCGGTCCTGTGTGCCCTGGCCCTGTCCGTCACGGGGACGGCGGGCATTGCCGGAATCACGGCGGGAATCGGTGCGTGCCGGTTCAGGCGTGATGGGCTCTCTGCGAAGCGGCCGGATGATCGGAATGTCGGGCTTGGTGGTCTCCGCAGCAGGTGCTGCCGCAGGAGTCTGCGTCTCCGCGGCTGCGGGAGCCGGTGCTTCCGCAGGTTCGCTTACTGCTTCCGGAGCAGGAGCCTCGACAGTCTTAGCAGGCTTTTCCTCCGTCTTCGTCTCCGCAGCGCCTTCCTTGGTGGGGCGCTTCATACGGCGGCCTTCCTCGTTGAAGATCGGTCCGTCATAGAGAACAAGCTCACCGTTTGCATCCTTGCGGTAGAACTCGCCGCCCTTGCGGACGATCGGGTTCTTATCGGCATCAAACAGAGACTTCTTCATCTCCAGCTTGTTGTGATTTTCGTCGTACAGAGGACCGGTATACTTGGTGTAGTTGCCGCCCTTGTCGACACTGTAAATAACGCCGTCCTTCTTGACAACGCGGTTTCCCTTGTCGTCAAAACGGCGGGCAGGGCGCTTCTCGTCCGTCTTCTCGGCGGCCGCGCGGCGCTTCTTCTTCCCGTAGAGCGTGATTGCAATCTTAACCTCAGGGTCCTCATCGTTGATGATGCTGCCGGCGCTCTTGACATCACAGCCGCGCTCGCGCAGATAGGTCATCATTTCCTTGTAGGACGCATCGATTTCCTTGCAAAGGTCTCCGAGTTTGATATTTGCCATTCAGTTAATTCCTCCGATTGGTTTAACGTCGTTGATATGGTATTGCGGTATAACCGCATGATACTTTGATTACTGCTGCTCCTGTGCATTTTCCTCGATCAGAGACTTCAGCTTCTTCGCAAAGCCTTCGTCGAGAATTGCAACACAGGATCGTTCGCTTTGTCCAAGGGCGTGTCCGAGTGTCTCCTTCGACCCGTAATACAGCACGGGAACCTTGTAGTGGAAGGTGATCTTCTCCAGCCCGTCGCGCGTGTTGGATGCGGCATCCTCCGCGATAATGATCAGTCTGGCCGTTCTCTTGGCGACAGCCTGCTCCACGAGGAAGTTGCCCGAAGCGAGCGCGCGCGCTTTCTGCGCAAGTCCAAGCAGGGACAGTACACGGTCACGCATCGGCAATCTCCTTCCGAAGCCGGTCGTAAATCTCTGCGGGGATCGAAACGTTCAGGGAACGTTCGATCGCCTTGGAGCGCTCCGCGAGACGGAGACATTCCACGTCCCGGCACACATAGGTGCCGCGTCCGTTCTTCTTCCCGGTCAGATCAAGCTCAATCTCGTTCTCCGGCGTGCGGATCACGCGGATGAGTTCCTTCTTGGGCATCATTTTCCCGCAGCCGCTGCAGCGGCGCAGGGGGATTCGTCTGCTCAGTGCCATGAAATTTCCTTTCCCGGCCTGTTACATCAGTTCGGCCGCCTGAGACTCGCTCTTGATGTCAATCTTGTAACCGGTCAGACGAGCGGCAAGACGGGCATTCTGGCCCTTGCTGCCGATGGCGAGTGTAAGCTGGTCATCCGGCACGATCACGTTTGCAAGACGCTCTTCCTCGATCACATCCACGGAGATCACTTCCGCAGGGGACAGCGCGTTTGCAATGAGATGCGCGGGGTCATCGCTCCAGTTGATGACATCGATCTTCTCTCCGTTGAGTTCCTCAACAACGGCGTTGACACGGCTTCCGTTCACGCCGACACAGGCACCCACCGGATCCACCTTCGGATCGTTGGAGTACACAGCCATCTTCGTGCGCTTGCCTGCCTCGCGGGAAAGTGCCTTGATCTCCACGGTGCCGTCGGCAACCTCGGAAACCTCGTTCTCGAAGAATCTCTTTACAAGCTCGGGGTGCGTGCGGGAAACGATCACGCGGGGACCCTTCGTCGTATCCTTTACTTCCACAACATACACCTTGACACGGTCACCGGTATGGAATACCTCGCCGGGGATCTGCTCGGTGCTGATCAGGGTTGCGTCGATCTTGTCAAGGCTGATGATCACGTTGTTCTTGGTATACTTGACGATACCGGTGACAACTTCCTTCTCCATTCCGCTGTAGGTCTTGAAGAGAACCTCTCTCTCCTTCTCGCGAAGCTTCTGCACGATCTGCTGCTTCGCCTGGCCTGCCGCGATACGGCCGAAGCCCTTGGTCTCAACCTCCTCGCTGAGAACGTCGCCGACCTGGATCTCGCGAAGCGGGAACTTTGCCTGTGCCTGCTCAAGGGTGAGCTCGCAGGTCTCGTCCATAACCTCGTCAACCACCGTAAAATCACGGAACACCTTGTACTCGCCCGTCACCGGATCGATATGTACACGGATGTTGTCGCAGTTTGCATACTGAACCTTACCTGCGGGAAGGAACTGCTCCTCGCCGGTCTTCTTCGCAAACTGCACCTTGCATGCCTGAAGAAGAGAATCCTCCACGATCTTCAGAAGGACCTCCTTGTCAATGTCTCTTTCCTTTTCAATCAGGTCAATCGCGGTGATCAGTTCCTTGAAATCCTCATTCTTGAGTTCCTCCGCGGATTTTTTTACGACCTTTTTCATAACGCACCTCCTTGAAGTGATATCATTTTTCTGAATTATTGTTCCACATAGGACTGTCGTATCAGACTGATGTTTTTCCTCTCGATCTCCAGCGTTCCGGTCTCCGTTGTGACCGTAACGGTGTCATCGTCGTACGCGCTGAGCACGGCATCGAAGTATTCCTTACACCCGCCGATCGCGCGGAACAGACGGATGTCAACCGGCTTTCCGAGGTTTCTCTCAAAGTCCTTCGGCTTCTTCAAAGGCCTCGTCAACCCGGGTGAACTGACCTCCAGCACATACGCTTCGCTGATGAAGTCATGTTCGTCAAGCTTATCGCTCAATGCCCGTGAAACGACCTCGCAGTCGTCGATGGTGATCCCGCCGGGCTTGTCGATATATGCCCTCAGGTACCAGTTGCCGGCCTCCTTCACGAACTCCACATCCACGAGTTCAAACCCGTGTGTCTCGAGGATCGGCATCACCAGTGAGGTCGTCCGTTCCTCAATTTGTTTTGCAGTCGCCATACTTCCTCCGTCCGCATAACCGGGACGGATAATCTCCTTCCCGCTCACCGCACATAAAACTGAGAGTGGGCCGTTTCGGACCCACTCTCAAGCTAAACTACAAGTTACAGACGAAGTATACAACCGATCTTCCGAAAAATCAAGCCTTTTTCGGAAAATGTTTCCGCGCCTTCCGCGCGTCCCGCAATCTTCCGCTTACAGCTCTCCGGAAGCCTTGTCCTCGGCGGCGCGCTTTGCGTCCTTGCGGTTTCTTACCGCCTTGCCGGCCAGAACACCGCACACGGCTACGCAGATATACACGATGAACAGTCCGAACTCACGTAAAAATTCCGTTAAAACACCCATGCTGAGCCTCCCGTCAGGATTTTCTGCGGTTCGCAAGTTCCTTCACGATGTCATTCCAGTCGACATCGCACTCGACCATGAGAACCATGAGATGATACAGGTAATCCGCGATCTCGTACTTCAGTTCCTCGGCGTCGGGATTCTTCGCGGCGATGGTGATCTCCGTCGCTTCCTCTCCGCACTTCTTGAGGATCTTGTCGATACCCTTGTCGAACAGGTAGTTCGTGTACGACCCTTCCTTCGGGTTTACCTTGCGGTCCATGATGATATTGTAATCTTCCGTGAGCACCGTGAGCGGATTGAAGTCCGCGAACTCCTTCTTGCACAGTGTCGTGAAGAAACAGGACATGTTGCCGGTGTGGCATGCGACGCCGAGCTGGTGAACCTTCGCCAGCAGAGTGTCCTTGTCGCAGTCCAGGCGAAGTTCCTTGACGAACTGGTAATGTCCGGAGGTCTCTCCCTTGACCCACAGCTCGCCGCGGCTTCTGGACCAATAGGTCATGCGCCCGGTCTCGATCGTCTTGTTGAACGACTCCTCGTTCATGTATGCGACCATAAGAACCTCAAGCGTGCGGTAATCCTGCACGACGACGGGGATCAGACCGTCCGCGTTCGTCTTGAACTCGGAAAATGCGATGTCCGACGAAAGGCACTTGGTCTCCAGCCCCTCTGCGCGAAGCGCCTGTTTCACCTTGAGGAGGTTCTTCTGCTCATAATAGTTTGTAGCTACGCCGTAGCAGTTCGGAAGCGAAAGGAGCGTCTCGATGTCGTTTCGAACGAGACTGTCGCGGACGATGACAGGCAACGGACATCTCTCAAGGATGCGGTTCATTGCCGAGGAGACGGTGACATGCTTCATCTGGAAGCTTGCGACGCCGAGATCCTTGAGCTCCTCAAGAAGCTTCTCGCTCTCGTACGCATGCTCCGGCTTGTCGACATCGGCATTGAACTCGACCACGATCTTGTCGCGGCCGAAGCGCTCAATGGCCTTTCTGACCTCATCCTTCGGGAAGCTGCGCTCGTAAGGAATGACGACGTAGGAGGCACCGGTGTACAGCGCCTTCTTGATGTCCTCAAAGCGCTCGACATGGCAGCCCAAGTACAGCGGGATGTCCACCTTCTTCAGCACGAGCTTGACCATCTGCAGAAAATGCATCTGCGTCGTCTCGTTGTCGTCATAGTTGTAGATGTAAAGCCCGTCCGCGCCGTTCTGCTCATAGCTCATCGCGAGCTCGAGAACCGAGGCGGAAAAGGCATTTTCCGCATTGATGTATGCGATAATGTTTTTCTCCATATTCGCTCCTGCGTGTGTTGTTTCGTTGTAAACCTTAGGATCAGATGCAGCCCTTCGTGGACAGCACACCCGAAACTCTGGGGTCGATGGACGTTGCCATGTCCAGAGCCTTCGCGAAGGCCTTGAACATCGCCTCAAGGATGTGATGATTGTTGCCGCCGGAGATCTGGCGGATGTGCAGGTTCATGCCTGCCGAGTAGGAAATCGCGTAGAAGAACTCTCTCGCTGTCTCCACATCCATCTCACCGAGACGTTCTGCCGTTGTGTCTACGTCGTAGACAAAGTACGGCCGGCCCGAAAGGTCAATGGCGCACTCCATCAGCGTCTCGTCCATCGGCAGCAGGAAGAAGCCGTAGCGGGTGATGCCGGTCTTGTCTCCGAGTGCCTCGCGGATCGCCTGGCCGATGACAATGCCGACGTCCTCCACCGTGTGGTGCGAATCCACATTGAGATCACCGGTCGCCTTGAGCTTCAGATCAAAGAACCCGTGCTTGGCAAATCCCGAGAGCATGTGATCGAAGAATCCGATCCCCGTATTGATGTCATAGATACCCGTTCCGTCAATGTTGAGCTCCGCAACGATCTGCGTCTCTCTCGTGTCACGGACTACTTTGGCCTTGCGTTCTGCTTCCATACGTATCCTCCTCCGATGAAGTACTGCCCTATTGTACCGCGTTTCCGCCTGCCGGTCAAACAAAATCGACGGCGCGGCGTCAAGCGTGGATAAACTTTCTTTACTGTTCGCTCTCGAAGCGGACCTTGATCGAGTTTGCGTGAGCCGTCAGGCCCTCGGCCTCGGCAAATGTCACAACCTTTTTGTAAACCGGTTGAAGTGCTTCTCTCGTGTAGCAGATCACACTGCTTTTTTTGATAAAATCATCTACACTGAGCGGTGAGAAGAACCGTGCCGTGCCGTTCGTCGGGAGAATGTGATCCGGTCCAGCGAAGTAGTCGCCGAGAGGCTCGCTCGAGTATTCTCCGAGGAAAATGGCTCCCGCGTTCCTGATGCGGGTCATTGTATCCCAGGGATCCTTTGTGAGGATCTCAAGGTGCTCGGAGGCAATGTCGTTGGCTGCGTCGATGGCGGAATCCATGCTGTCGGCTACGAAGATGCGCCCGTAATTCTCGAGAGATCTTACGATCACGTCGCGGCGTGACAGCGTCTGCGTCATGCGGTCAACCTCGGCGCTTACCTTATCCGCAAGCTCCCTGCTCGTAGTGACAAGGATTGCCGAAGCCATCGCGTCGTGCTCTGCCTGGCTGAGAAGATCCGCGGCGACATACTTCGGAGTCGCGGTCTCGTCGGCCAGAACAAGGATCTCGCTCGGGCCTGCGATGGAGTCGATGCCGACACTTCCGTATACTGCCTTCTTGGCAAGCGCTACATAGATATTGCCGGGGCCTACGATCTTGTCCATGCGCGGAATGCTTTCCGTGCCGTATGCAAGAGCCGCGATCGCCTGTGCGCCGCCCACCTTGATGATGCGGTCGACACCGGCCTCGACAGCGGCGACTACGGAAGTCGCGTTGAGAGAACCGCTCTTCTGCGGCGGCGTTGCCATGATGATCTCGGGAACACCTGCAACCTTGGCGGGAATGATGTTCATGAGTACGCTCGAGGAGAGAACCGCCGTGCCGCCGGGCACATAGACGCCGACCTTCGCGATGGGTGTGACTCTCTGTCCGAGAACGATGCCGTCCTTCGTGTCAAACCAGCTGTTTCTGCGCTGGCGCATGTGGAAGTCGCGGATGTTTGCGGCCGACTCACGGATCACCGCAAGCAGCTCGGGATCGATCGCCGCGTACGCAGCGTCAATCTCCTCCTTCGTGACCCACAGGTTGTCGGGCGACATTGTTACACCGTCAAACTTTTCCGTGTACTC
>CADBLW010000135.1 GCA_902795625.1 uncultured Lachnospiraceae bacterium
CCGCAGCCCGTGAGGAGCGCGAGAAGAAGGATGAGAATGACTGCATAAACGTGTTTCATTGGTATTTACCTCGTTATTGATTATTCAGAGCATCGGTTTCGTGCAGAGCATGCGTGAATGCGATAATGCCCGCGCGAAGCGGCTTTTGCGCCGCCCGGAGAACCGGCTCTCTGCTCATATAACGATCGGGAAACGGAAAATGTCGGCATGATCTTCAAAAAGACAATAAAAAAGCGGCCGCAATTTTTTGCGGCCGCAACCTCTGCTTCTGTTCCTTAAATTTTGTCATCCCTCAAATGTTCCGATGAAGATCGGAAGTCCGGTGGAATCCACGATCATATAGACGAACGGGTGATCAAGAGCAACCCACTCCGGACCGCTTTTCCATTCGGTTTCAACCTCTGTCACCGCCGCCGCTTTGGTTCCCTTCTCATCCATGCTGATAAACGTCTTATGGTTCACCTCGCCCACGAAAACGTTGTAATCAAAATTCTCGATCATCCGCGAAAGGTTTGCTTTTCCTTCGTCAAATGCATCCGTCACACCGAGCTGTTTTAACACATCACTGAGTTCGATGGAGTACTCTGCCTCATACTTCGGAATGCCAATGCGCATTTCAATGTCATACTGATTATCAATTAACGAACGAACGCTCTCCGGTGACAGCGAGGCAATGAGTTGATCGAGACTCACTTCGTTCTCCCTCTTCGGCATCAGCGCGATGTACGAAAACTCTCCGCCCTTGTACTGCTTGATAAATCCGTATGCGAGGTTATTTTCCAAATACCCGCCGGTCTGGTCTCCGAACATCATATCGACCTCTTCAATCGTGTCATCTTCCTTCATGAAGTCATACTTGCGGGTTTCCGTCTCGTCAAACTCCTCCTCCCACTTGGCATCCATCGTGATCGCATTCATCAGGATCGTGGCGGTAAACGGCGATATCTCGTCTATGAGTTTATCGATCATGTTTCTTGTCTTGGCCTTCACCCAGGCATTGACGTCCTCAACGGTGGAATCATCCATCGGCGTCGAGAAGACTGCCGACTTGTAATACTGCGCGCAGATGTCCAGAAAGTCTTTCGGCACGTTCGACTTCAATTTCTCATTGATCCAGACGGAATCCGCGTTTGTGAACGAGGTGTTGCCTTCGAGGTCCTGAAGCCATCCGGCCAGATAGGCATTGCGCTCCTCCGCCGTCAGGCCGAGCAATTCATCGAGCTGCGCGAGAGTGTCTCCGTCGGCGCCGTCAGCCAGCATGCTGAGCGCCACATATATGGAAAATGGGGATATCATCTTCCTCGACTCGCCCTCGGGAAGCTGCGCGAACAGTTTGTATGCAAATGTCTCATACGCCGTCCGCATGGTGTCATCCATCTTCTTGGTTTCCGGAGCTGCGCCTGAGGAACTCGCAGTCAGCTCCTGCGATTTATCCAATTCCAACGGAATGTCGGTCGGTGTAGGTGTGTTGTTCGCAACGGTTGGTGTAGGTGTGTTGTTCGCAACGGTTGGTGTAGGTGTGTTGTTCGCTTCCGTCGGTGCGGGTGTATTGTTTGTTTCGCCCGGAGTAACGGTCGTCTGTCCGGTCATATTGCCCCCATTGTTCGTTCCGGGATTCCTCCGAAGCAACCCGGATTTCCAGACGCCGAAGCCAAGCAGTACCACGCAGCATGCCGCGCACACAGGGATCAGAACCCTCATCCTCGCTGCGCGTTTTCTCTTTTTATCCTCTGTGTATTGATCTCTTCGCTTGAACAGATCATTGATCATTTCGTCAGAACTCTTCATAAGTAAAGCCCTCCTTTTCCAACTCACTCTTTAAGGATTGTTTGGCGCGATAAAGAAGGTTTTTCATCTGGCGGTCATTTTTCCGCAGTATGGCGGCAGCCTCCCTGCCCGAAAAATCCTCAAAATAGACAAGCCAAAGCGCAGCCCGGTAATCCGGCGCAAGCTTCCGGAGCGACCTGTGAACCGCCCGTTTCCGCTCATCCCGAATGTAAGCGTGCTCGAGATCACTCTCGTCCTTCTGATACTGTTCCACATCTTCCGGCGAGAGTTCTGTCTGTTTTGATTCGCGGCGAAGCCAGTCGACAGCTATGTTCCGCCCGATCGTGCAGAGCCATGTCTTGAAGGTGCTTCTTCCGGAAAATCCCGGTTTCTTCGTCATCAGCTTGAAAAATGTATCCTCGGTCAGATCCTCCGCAGTGTACAGATTGTCCACGTACCCGTTCAGATACAGGATCAGGCCGTCCTTGTACTCTCTGACGATATCAGCGATCCCTTCGTCATCGCCCTCCAGATAACGGCGGTAGCTACTTGCACCGTTGTCCATGGGATAACCTCCTTGTTTCAGCCTTTTCACCTCTTAGACGGATGAAACACGGAAAAGTCTCACTTTAAATTTCAAGTTCTTATTTCGCATTCAGTCTGTTGTATACTTCGGCGATCTCAATGTCAGGCGTATCGCCGGGGCCGGTGAGTATGGATTTGATGCTGCCGGCATTCCAGACGAGTTTGAAGAAATCGGTTCCCTCGTCCCGAACGCGGGTGAGCACGGTGCCGTCCGCGTCATTGAGCTTCCGCGGTTCGCTTTCCTCCCCGTACAGTCCGGAGAAGTCTCCGGAGGATGTCGAGGCGCGAAGAGTGTACTCCCGTTCGCCGTAGGTGAAGACCACCTGCGCAAAATCGGTATCTGCGGATTCGTAGGTAACATCGGTTGCGCCTGCGGGAGCATCGATGCGTATGCCGGTAGCGGCCGCGAGCTCCTCAGCGGAGGAGTAGGTTGTCAGGGGGCCGTAGGACATCACGCCTCC
>CADBLW010000136.1 GCA_902795625.1 uncultured Lachnospiraceae bacterium
CGATTCCGGCAATGTGCGATTCCTGGCCGGAAAGCTGCAGAAGTCTTTCAAACTGGATTCGGAAGTGAACTATCTTGATGGTGAGTAATAATGGAGATGAAAGGACGAAGAGTTATGAAAATTGAACTTGTTGAGTTGAATGACGAGAACAGGGAAGAGTGTTTTTCGCTGAAGGTCGCGGAAGATCAGGCGAAGTACATCGATTCCAATGAAGCGTCCTGGGGAGCGGCGCAGGAGAACGCCGAGGTTGCCCGCCCGTTCGCGATCTATGCGGACGGGAAAATGGTCGGGTTCACCATGTTTGCCTTCGACGAGGAGTACGAGGACCCGAACGACCGGTACTGGCTCTGGAGGTTTATGATCGACGAGAGCCTGCAGGGAAAGGGCTACGGAACTGCAGCGCTGCAGGAGATCATCCGGTATTTCCGGGAACACGGCGCGAACAATATCCGCCTGTCAACCAAGGAGACGAACACGGGCGCCCTCAGCCTGTATCACAAGGCAGGCTTCCGGGAGACCGGGGAGATGAACGACGAGGAGATCGTACTGCTGCTGGATCTGGTGTGAACAGGAGAGCATGTACGGAAGGAGCGGCAGGGACCGGATAAAGCTTAGGTATGCAGCAATTGAGGATTGAGAGAACATGAGTGAGACGATTTTGGAGATCAAAAACCTTACGAAGTACTACGGCAAGGTAAAAGGAGTGGAGAACCTTTCCCTCTCCCTGAACAAGGGGGAGATTTTCGGCTTTATCGGCCCGAACGGCGCCGGAAAATCCACGACGATCCGGTCGGTCATGAACCTGATCAACAAGGATTCGGGCGAGGTTCTGTTCCACGGAAAGGAGCTCACGCGGGACGATGTCGAGGCAAAAAGCCGCATCGGATATCTGCCTAGCGAGGTTTTTCTGTACGATGATCTCACGGTGAAGGGCATCTTCGACCACCATGAGAGCTTCTACCGAAACGTGAAGTCCGCGGCCGGTATCCGTGAGAAGAGGCAGGACCTTGTCTCGCGCCTGAAACTCGATGAGACAAGGCCGATCGAGGACCTCTCACTGGGCAATCTGAAGAAGGTAGGAATCGTTCTGGCGCTGATGCACAACCCGGAACTGATCATCATGGATGAGCCCACGAGCGGACTTGACCCGATCATGCAGAATGTATTTTACGAAATCCTGAGGGAGGAGCGCGACAGGGGCAACACCGTGTTTTACTCCACGCACATCCTGAATGAGGTGTCGAAGGTCTGCGACCGCGTGGGGATCATACGGAACGGTGAGCTGATCCGGGCCGGGCAGGTCGATGAGATCAGCGATAAGCAGCTGACGTTTGTGACGGTCAGCTCCGACGAAGTCGATGCCCTCGTGACCGAACTCGGCGTGAAGGTACTTTCGAGGGAGGAGGACACCGTCCGGTTCGCGAACCATTTTCCGGATGATGAACTGATCAAGAGACTGTCGAAATTCACGATCCGGAAAATCCTCATCGAGGAAGCGACGCTCGAGGAAATGTTTATGCATTACTACGAGGAGGGGCAGACAGATGATAAAACGTGAGTTAAAAGTCAATCTGAGGAGCTTCCTCGTCTGGACCGGAACCATGCTGGTGACTCTGCTTTTGATCTATCTGGTCTATCCGTCGATCGTCAGCGACGGGAAGGGCAACAAGGTGAATGAGATGCTGGAGGCTTTTCCGCCGGAGCTGCTGAGGGCGTTTAATATGGACCTCGCGGGGCTGGATACCGCCTACGGATGGTTGAAGTCGGAGGGCTTCACATTCCTGTATCTCATCATCGGCATTTACAGCTGCCTTCTCGGCTCGAACATTGTTCTCAAGGAGGAGAGCGAGAAGACGATCGAGTACCTGGCGGCACTGCCGATCACCAGACGAAAAGTCGTTTGCGATAAGGTCATCGTTTCCGTGATTTACATTGTCTCGATGATCGCGATCCTCGGCGCGTTCAACATGCTCGCGCTGAACCTCACGGAGACGCCGGACAACAGGCAGCTTCTCCTGCTGAGCATTACCCCCTTGTTTCCTGCTTTGGTGCTGTTCGCCCTTGGGCTGTTCATCTCCACATTTACCCACAAGACGAAGAAAATGCTGGGCATCAGCATCGGGATGGTCTTCGCCATGTACATTCTCAGTGTGATCTCGGAGATGGGGGAGAGTGTGAAGGGATTGAAGTACCTGTCCGCCTTCACGCTGGCGAATTCCCGCGGGGTGATCACGAGTTCCGAACTCAAACCGGTTTATCCGATTGTCAGCCTGGTCCTTTTCGCAGCGCTGATCGTCGTGTCGCTGGTGCGGTACCAAAAGAAAGAACTGGTGTGACAGGCGGCCCGGAATATGATAGAATGATATGACACTTTTGTCGGAGAGCATGGGTGAACAGGTCCGGTATCGGACCGGGAGGTGAGAGAGTGAAACTGAAGGTAGAGGTGAAACAGCTCGGTGCGCGGGGGAAGAAGGTCGCGCCCGTGCCGTTTGAGATCGAGGGGGTTCCCGGGACAGCGGGGGAACTGATCGCGGCTACCGCGAAGAAGTGCGCCGAGGAGTACAACGAGCGTGTGAGGAGAGGGGAGACAGTTCAGTCGCCTCTGTCGGAGCGGCAGATCAACGACATGGCGGGGATCGGACGGATCACGTTTGGGATCTGCAACGGCGACAAGGAGCAGGACATCCGGAAGGCAGTCGACAACGCGCTGCTTGCCTTTCGGGACGGGCTGTTCTGTATGTTTATCAACGGGACACAGGTGACGGAGGCCGACCGCGCAATCGAGCTGCAGGAGGACGATGTGCTCACCTTTATCAGACTGACAATGTTGACGGGGAGGATGTGGTAAAATGCAAAAACTTACGAATGAACAGAGGGAAGCAAGACGGGAATCGGCGAAGGCGTATGTGAGCGCGGAGGAGAAGAGAAGGAAGGAACTTGGGGTTCCGCAGGCCCTGATCGACTTTGCGTGCACTTACAGCGGAGAGACAAGTGAACTCGGTCGGAAAATGTGCGCGGAGCTCGCGTCCGGCCGTTATGAGAAACCGTCGGATTTTGCGAAGGCGGAGCTTACCGGCCTGTTTGGAACGCTCATTCCGGAGAAGCTTGTGCCTTCGCTTCTGTATGAGATCAACAACGTGCGCGAGTATCCCTTCACGGAGGGCTGGTATCGCCGTACGTTCCGGTCGGACCGTTATGATATCTATATTGCCAAGATCTGCACGATCGTGAAGAGTTACACCAAGCCGCAAAGCGATGCGCCGTATCCCGATTATCTCGAGGGTAAGGTGAGTCAGGCGCAGATGGATTGCTTTTACGCGTTCGCCAATCATCATAACGAATTCGATATCGCGTATAACATCGATATCGGAAACGCGGCGACGATACAATATATCACCGATGTCATCAACGGCGGAATGCCCGACGAGATCACATACGGGCTGATTCATGCTGTCTTCATGTCGAACAACCATGAGCTTCATGAGCTTGCGGGCAAGCTTCTTCTGGCGGCGAAGCTGCAGGAAGGCCTGCGGCAGGCGATCTGCGAGACGTGCGATATGGGCCGCTATGAAGCGTTCCGGTATATCATCGGCATCATCGCGGACAATGACCTGCTCCGGTTCTCGGCTGTGAAGCGCGCCATCGGCACCTGGACGGGACTGCTGGCGGAGGGAGGCAAGGATCTTGACCGCGTTTCCGGCAAGACACTCTCGCTGATCACGGAATGTCTCGATGACGACAACGCGCGCCGTGGGGCTCTGGCGACGGACGATGTGATGAAGGTCTACCTCGCGCTCTGGGCGGAGGCCGTCCGAAACGCACCTTCCGCGGCCGAAACCATGAAGAAGATCGCGGAGAGCGGAACACATCCGCAGGTAATGGCAGCGGCTTATTTTACGTGCCAGCTTTTCTCCAGGGAATACAAGTCGGAGGTTGCGAAGGCCTTTGTCACGGCACACACGGGTGAGCTTGATGTGCTGGCGTTGTCGCTCCGGAATCTGTTCAAGGAGCGCCCGCACCGGAAACTGATCGAGGACAACGGCGCCGAGACGATCCTTCTGCGCAATTTCGCCGACAGGGCGGAGGCAGAGAAACTGTACGCGGATCTGAAGGAGACCCTCGCGCAGATGCCGAAGAAGGCGGTCGAATTCGATCCCTGCGTATTCCCGTGGAACGCAGAGAAACTCTCCCGCGGTGATGTGATCCGCGCCCTTGTTGCCATCGCCGGCGCTCTGGATGACAACGATAAGAAGGACGAACTCTGTCCGCTCCTTGCGGATATCGATACCGCGTCCCAGTCCAAGAGAGGGGAGCTGGAGCTGCTGGTCGGCAATCCGAAGACCGAGATCCAGAAGGAAACCGCCGTGATCGAGATCGGGGACAAGGAGACCTATGCCCGCGAGGCGGCGTACCGGATCGTCTGCGAGATGGAACTGAGCGATAAGCACTACCGCATGCTGGAGGATATGCTGCGCTTCAAGGCGTCCGATATCCGCGAGCACGTGATCGCTCTTCTGATGAAGATGGACGATGACAGGCTGCACGAGTGCGCGGAACGGCTGATCTCGGACAAGAAGGAGGAGAAGCGCGCCGCGGGTCTCGACATTCTCATGCAGATCGGTAAGGATGAGAACCGGAAGGCTCTGTTTGAGCGCAGTCTGCCGCTTACGTCGCTGATCAAGGAGCCGACCACCAAGGAGCAGATCCTCATCGATCAGCTTTGCGCCGACAGCAGTGCCTCCGAAGAGGAGACCGTCGAAGGGTACGGGCTCTATACGTCCGAGGATATTTACAAGCCCGAGCTCGACAAGGAGTATCTCGCGCAGTGCGTTGACCTGTTCAAGCAGCATTTTCCGGCGACGGCGTTCTTCGGCGGCGGAAAGCAAAAGGGCGATGACAGTCATGTCAAGGTGCTGAAGGCCCTTGATGATCTGATCGAAGAGCACAGAAACGACGAGTTCACGGCCTGGAACGGCGATAAGGTGCTGCTCGGGTCAACCGGCGCAAACATCAACCTGAGTTACGGACAGGAGAGGAAGGTTGCGTTCCCCGAGCTGTGGGAAGCATTTTACGAGAAATATTTCGCGAACGATCACGTGCTTTTGTTCCGCGTAAACTACGCGATGCTCGGCTGGAAAATGGATCAGACCGAGCGGGAGCGCTTCGGCAGTATCGTGTACCGGATGGTCGGACAGGAGTTTGCCGTGCTTCCGACACTTGCGCATAAGCTGCAGATCGATCTTTCTCTGTCGTATCTGCTGATGAAGTACTTCGACAAGACGGTGTATCACAAGATTGCCTTTGCCGCGATGTACGGTCTCTGGGAGCTTGCGGAGAAGGAGAAGTTCTTCGTGCCCGAGCCGACGGAAAGCCGTTACAGAAGCAAGCGGTACTATGTTGAGGACGGTAAGGTGTGCTCCGTGGAAGGTGCGGTGCACAGCCTGTTCAGCGATCCCCGCGTGAGCATTATGAAGAGCTGGTCCCAGCGCTTCGGAAAGGAGCCGTTCCCGCATGTATTTGCCCTCACGCACATGCTCTGTGAACGGCTCGGAACGTACGCGTTCGGCGGGATGGGGAAGGAGTACAACTCGTATGATACAAGGTGCTTTGAGGACCTTACCGAGGCCCATTACATCCGTGCGGCGTACCTCGGGATCATTACGGAAGGGTATATGTACCGTCACTTCTTTGAGGAGTGCCCGACCTTAAACGGTGCCGTTGAGACCCTGTGCGGGATCATCCGCAGATACCGCGACATCGAGAGCGGGCGGAAGAGATATTTCTACGGCAAATCCTCAAGCGCGTTCTCAATCCTTCTGTCAGAGGACAATCCCGTGATCACGGATGCAAATCTTCCGCTTGTCGAGTACGCAGCGGGGATCTATGAAAAGCTGGTCGGGCTCATCCTCGACAGTGAGCTTCGCCGCGGGGATTCCCCGGCCGAGTTCACACAGCAGATCAGGAGCGTAAGCCGTATCTTCGGCGTGGACCGGTTCGTTCAGATCCTCTCAGCGCTGGGACGCGACACGCTGGAGCGCTCGACCTGGTTCAGCAATGATATGCCCAAACGCAAGAGTCTCTCGCATCTGCTGGCGGTATGCATGCCGCGCGAGGATGACACCGCGGAGAAGCTGCGAGCGCGGCTCAA
>CADBLW010000137.1 GCA_902795625.1 uncultured Lachnospiraceae bacterium
CTCATAGAGATACTCGCTCGTCACAAGCTCGAGCACCGCGTCCCCCAGGAACTCCAGTCTCTCGTTGCACTCGACCGATCTCGATCCGTGGCTGTTCTCATTGGCATAGGAACTGTGCGTCAGCGCGAGCGTCAACAGTTCCGGTTTCTGAAACCGGTAACCGATGGTCTGCTGAAGCCGTTCCTTTACAGATTCACTCATGAATTCTCCTTCATATCCGGTCTTTGTCTGCGCCGCGGTCACATCGCCGCAAGCGCCTTCCTCAGGCGGTCGCACAGCTCTCCCACCGTGCGCACCTTCCAGTCCGCCGTAGCCGGCTCCAACTGCGCGTCAAACACATCCTCCAGCGCAAGCAGGATCCGGTACATCTCCAGCGAATCCACACCGAGGTCCTCGACCAGCATTGTATCCTTTGTTATCATATCCCGGCTCACGTGCATCACATCCGCGATCACGCCGGCAACCTGATCAAACATAAGTCACCTCCCAACTTGATTACGAGGTCGTCTTCCCTGCCGTTCCGAGGTTATCACGAATCTTTCCGTTGATATCCTCCTTCATGAACGCGATGCACTGCGCAAGCGCGTTTCGTATATCTCCGCAGGTTGAATTTCCGTGGGTCTTGACCACAAGCCCGTTCAGTCCGAGCATCGGCGCCCCGCCGTACTCCGACGCGTCAAATGCCTTCAGCGTGTTCTTGAGCGCAGGCTTCGCGAGTGCCGCTCCGATCTTGGAACGGGTTGTCGACGTGAGGCCTGCTTTTATTTTCCGAAGAAGTGTCTTGGCGAGTCCCTCGTACAGCTTGAGGATGACGTTGCCGACAAATGCTTCGCACACGATCACATCCGCAGCTCCCGCGGGAATCTCTCTCGCCTCGACGCTGCCGATGAAATTGATGTCTTTTCTCTCCTTGAGAAGCGGGTACGTCTCCTTGACGAGCATGTTTCCCTTCTCCTCCTCCGTGCCGATGTTGACGATACCGACGCGGGGATTCTCAATGCCGACCACATGCTTCATGTAGATGGAGCCCATGACCGCGAACTGTACGAGCTGTGACGCGCGCGCGTCAACATTTGCACCGCAGTCGATTAGCAGCGACACACCCTTCTCCGTCGGGATCAACGGCGCGAGAGGCGTGCGCTCCACTCCGCGGATTCGCCCGATCAGAATGACACCGCCGGCCAACACGGCACCGGTGCTTCCCGCCGATACGAAGGCGTCGCAGTCGCCGTGGCGCACCAGGTTCATCGCTACGGTAATGGAGGAATCCCTCTTCTTGCGCACCGCTTCCACCGGAGGCTCGTCGCATGAAATCTCCTCAGTTGCATTGACAATGTTGATCTGTGCCTCGGGATAAGTGTATTTTGCGAGTTCCCCGCGGATGACCTCCTCGCGTCCCACGAGGGTCACCACCAGCTCCGGATGAACGTTGACCGCCTCCGTCGCCCCCTTGATTATCTCGACCGGCGCATTGTCTCCGCCCATCGCATCCAGCGCCACACGCACTGTCTTCTCCATCTTCGTTCCTCCTTGCGGCTTTTATTGTCGCGGCATTCTTCGGAAAATGAAGCCGCATCCGTAAAGTGAAAAGAGCACAATGGGGATACCCCAATGTGCTCCTGTTCCCACATTTTGATTGATTAACTGTATCGGTTCTGGATTATTCTTCCGTATCCGCCTTCGGCTCCTCAGCAGGTGCTTCCTCTGCTGCAGGCTCCTCTGCAACGGGTGCCTCAACTGCGGGCTCCTCAGCAACCGGAGCTTCCTCAGCTGCAGGTACCTCTACGGGAACTGCCTCCTCGTAATCCGGCTCATCAGCCTCGATCGCCTTCATGCTCAGGCTAATCTTCTTGTCCTCAGGACGGAAGTCAACGATCTTCGCCTCGATCTCCTGTCCTACCGAAAGGACATCCGCAGGCTTCTCAACGCGCTTGCGGGAGATCTGCGATACATGCAGAAGCGCATCCACACCGGGCGCGATCTCAACGAACGCACCGAACTGGGTCATGCGGGCCACGCGGCCGGTCACGATCGTTCCGGGAGCGAAGCGCTCCTCAGCGTCCTTCCAGGGGTTCTGATCAGCAAACTTCATGCTGAGGGAGATCTTCTCGCCGTTGATCGCCTTGACAAATACGGTCACGGTATCGCCGGTCTTGAACAGCTTCTTGGGATTGTCGTTGCGACCCCAGGAAATCTCGGACACATGAA
>CADBLW010000138.1 GCA_902795625.1 uncultured Lachnospiraceae bacterium
ATACTGTTATTTCTCCATTAGCAAATAATCATCCATCATCTATCTTGTAGTCCCAACTCAGGCTCGAGACATCAATACGACTGATTCGATATGCTTCGTATACGGGAACATCTCGACGGGCTGGATCCGCTCCACCGTCCACCCCTTCTTCGCAAAGAGTCTGAGATCTCTCGCAAGCGTCTCGGGATCGCAGGAGACATAGACCACTCTCGCGGGCTTCAACGTGTTTACTGCAGTGATAAATTCCGGTGTGCTTCCGCTGCGCGGCGGATCCATAAAGACGACATCCGCAGTCTCGCCGTCCGCTGCCATGCGCGTCATAAAGGCTCCTGCGTCATCGCCGACGAAACGGATGTTATTGACGCCGTTGCGCTTCGCGTTCGAGACCGCATCCCTCACAGCATCGCGGTTCAGCTCAACGCCGACGACCTCGCGGGCCTTCGCTGCAGCGCACATGCCGATGGTTCCGATGCCGCAGTAGGCGTCGATCACGCGCTCCTTCCCGGTCAGACCTGCAAACTCCAGCGCCTTTTGGTAGAGCACCTCCGTCTGTGCCGGGTTCACCTGGTAGAAGGACGAGGGCGAGATGCGGAACCGCAGTCCACACAGAACATCCTCGATGTAACCGCTGCCGTACAGCACGATGTTGCGCTCCCCGAGCACCATGCTCGTATCGCGCGCATTGATATTGAGAACCACAGTGGCAACCTCAGGGTGCCGCCTGCGGAGTTCCTTCACAAAGTTATTTTTCGACGGAAAAACAGGATCCGTCGCCACAAGCACGACCATCACCTCACCGGTGGACCGCGCGACGCGGATCAAGGCATGACGAAGGAAACCCGTTCCCCGGTCCTCATCGTAGATCTTCAGTTTGAACTGCTCCGCCATCTCACAAAGCGACTGAAGGATGTCCGTCGCCTTCCGGTCCTCGATCATACACCCGCATACCGGCACGATGCGATGGCTGCTCTCCTCATAGATCCCGGTAAATACTTTGCCCTTGACCGCGCTGTTTCTGTTCATGCCCTTCCCGGACCGCACGTACCCGAACACACCGTGCACCTTGTTCCGGTAATGCGTCGGATCCGCCGCTCCGAGGATTGGCTCTACGCGGCAGAAGCGATCCAGCAGGATCCGCTCCGTCTTCTGCTTGCGCTCCAACTGCTCCGCGTAGGAAACGCCCTGGTAGTCACAGCCGCCGCATTTCTTCGCGAAGGGACAGACTGTGGGATCCGGTTTTACAGCGGGTTCCTGCTTCGCCGCGGGATCCGGTTTTGCTGCAGTCTCCTGCTTCTCCGCTGTGTCCTGCTTCGCCGCAGGCTCCTCTCCGAGAAGATGCACGCGCATGGCTTCCTCGAGAGCATCGCCGCCTTCCTCGATATTGGCAAGCCACGTGATGACGAGTTTTCTCTTCGGTAAAACAAAGCATCGCTGGGCACATTTTCCGCTGATGCGGTTGCCGTCGGCATATCGCCACAAAAGGTATCCGTACCCGCTCTCGCGGCACGGAGTCAGTGCGGCCTTCATGCGGCGAACGTACGCCGCGGAGACGATCTGCTCGCCCTCGAAGGCGCCGTCATCATAGAGAAGAAAGCCGATCCTGCTCAGCTCGTTCACCGTCATCTCCATTCCGGAGGCCCCGTAGAAATACCCCTCGGGGCAGCGCGTGTACACCGCGTCGGTGATGCGGAGCGGCTTCAGCAGATTGTCCAGAATGAACTGCCATGCGTCTCCGCCGATCGCGGTTGCCAGCGCAACGCCGACGAGATACGCGGGGATGTTGCTGTAGGAAAATGTCTTCTTCCCCGGCTCAGCGATCGGGCACGCAAGCGCGAACCGAAGCCAGCTCTCTCCCTCTGCACGGAACGGGAAGCCTTCCACGGACATGGTCATCAACCGGTGGACCGTAAATGTGCGGAAGGTCGCCTGCTGTTCCTCCGACATTCCGTCAACGTACTCCTGCGGAATGTAGTCAAGGATCGATCTTCCGAGGTCGATCAGTCCGCGGTCGGCTGCAATCCCGACTGCCAGCGCAAGGACCGTCTTGGTCGCCGAGTAAAGCGGATAGCGCTTCCCGGTCGTGTCCCCGAAAGAATACGAAAGCTCGCGGTCGACATACACCTCCGTGCCGTAGACCGCGAGTCCTCTCTCTTTGATCTCTTTTACAAATGCGTCAAAATTCATAGTATTTCCCCGTTAAACACCTTCCGGATCATTTTCCGACGCTTCAATTGTCGATGTCAGTCCACGATGGTGTTTTGTTCCATCAGATACTTTGTCACCTTCTTCAGCAATTGCTCATCACGGAGCTCCGTGAAATTGTACGACCGCGAGAAAAGTGTCTCGTCCGTGTACCCGTAAGCCTCCATCAGTTCGGGCAGGATCGCGTCAAACTCCTCCTCCGTGAACTGAATGGACTCCCGTTCGGCGACCGCACGGAGCACCGCCTCCTGCTTGGCCGTTTCCTCCGCGGTACTGCGGACCGATTTCCGGAACGCCTCCTCATCGGTCTGATAATAGGTCTTCAGGTACTCCGCGAAACCGAGTTTAAAATACTCCGCCTCATCCTCAAAATACTTCATCGTCTTGTCGTACTTCTGCTCGATCTTATCGTCCAGCGCGCTGCCGAATTTCGTCCGCTGCACGATCACCTTAAGCAACGCGTCCTCCGGACTGTCCGCGCCTGAGGAGGATACCTTCAGTCCCTTGTACTTGCCGAGCCACACAACCTCATGGCTGTTGGAATAGTCCAAAAAAACAAGCACACCGAACAGAGTAAGCACCGCAAAACAGACGATCGCGATGATCAGGACTTTCTTTTTGCCGCTGCTGTTGTTGTCTTTCCGTTTCATTGCTGTACTTTCGAATTCCCTGTATTTTCCGTATTCTACTCCTGTCGTAAAAGCTGTACGATCATCTCTTTGGTCGGTGACTGCGAGCCTTCCGTCAT
>CADBLW010000139.1 GCA_902795625.1 uncultured Lachnospiraceae bacterium
GAGCACCAGAACGTACTCCGGGTTATAGTACTCCATAAACCGAAGGTTCTGATAAATGGCGTTCGCCGTGCCGGTGTACCACTCCGCGTTCGTACTCTTTTCGTACGGCGGCAAAATGGAAACACCGCCGATGTTGCGGTCAAGATCCCACGGAATACCGATGCCGATGTGCGTGTTCAGCCGAAGCGGCTGGTACTGCGTCAGCACGCCGACGGTATCCACGCCGGAGTTGATGCAGTTGCTCAGCGGAAAATCGATAATCCGGTATTTGCCGCCAAAGCCCACCGCAGGCTTCGCCACGCTCTGCGTCAGAACGCCGAGACGCGACCCCTGCCCGCCTGCGAGCAGCATGGCAATCATTTCTTTCTTAATCAATGCGCTATCCACCTCCTGACTGTGTTCTCTCTCTACACTGTTTCTTTCTTCCCTGTCCTTTCAACAAGCGGTCTTTCCGCACGTCAACGCACAGTGGCGTGCTCACAAAGGGAATCATTGACAGCCGTTTTTTATAATAAACTATCATACCACAAGAATGCTCAAAAAAAAATGCTTTTCCTACCATTTTCTGTGAATAATGACCATAGAATCGCGGCAGTTACGGAAAATATGACACTTTTTCCCGTTTTCCGCCTTCTTTGCCTGTAATCTGTGATTGTATTTTTCGAAAAAAACACTATAATGGTAGCGGGCACGCGGACATTTTCCGTGCCTGACGTACATTCTGTCTTTCGGAGTATTCTATGTTTGAATTAGATCTCAATAAACCCGCGAGCATATATTTTATCGGCATCGGCGGCATCAGCATGAGCGGCCTTGCCGAGCTTCTGAAAACCCGCGGCTTCACCGTGAGCGGTTCCGACCGCTCCGCGTCCGACATCACCGATCACCTGAAGGAGATCGGGATCCCCGTAGCCATCGGCCAGCGCGCTGAGAACGTCCCCGACGGGGTCGACTGCGCGGTGTACACGGCGGCGGTTCACCCGGACAACCCCGAATACATCGCCTGCACCGAGAAGGGCATCCCGCTCATTGACCGCGCGGAGCTCCTGGGGCGTGTATCCCTGTCCTACCCGGTATCCATCGGTGTCTCGGGCACCCACGGCAAGACGACTACGACCTCGATGATCGCGATGATGCTTCTCCAGGCCGGCCTGGATCCTACGGTTTCCCTCGGCGGCAAGCTCGACGCCATCGGCGGCAACATCCGCATCGGCAATTCCGACCGCTTCCTCTTCGAGGCGTGCGAGTACACGAACAGCTTCTTAAAGTTTTTCCCGACGGATATCTGCATTTTGAACATCGACGAGGATCACCTCGATTTCTTTAAGGATATCAACGACATCCGCCACTCGTTCCGCCTGTTCGCGGAGCGCCTCCCGAAGGGGACCGGCCGCCTCATCATCAACGGCGAGCTTCCGGACCTCGAGGCATTCCTGAGCGGTCTGCAGGCTGAGATCGTGACCTACGGCATCTGCCGTGACGGCAAGACGCCGGCGGACGTTCCTTATACTTATTCGGCGACGAACATCGTCATGGACGAGTTCGGACACCCGTCCTACGACCTGTATATCCGCGGTCAGTTCGCCGACCGCATCCAGCTCTCGGTGCCCGGCGTGCACAATGTATCCAACAGCCTTGCAGCCATCGCGGAGTGCGTGTTCCGCGGCGTCAGCCTCGAGGATATGAAGAAGGCGCTTCTCATTTTCGAGGGAACCGCCCGCCGCTTCGAGATCAAGGGCGTGCGCGACGGCGTGACGGTGGTCGACGACTACGCGCATCATCCGACGGAGATCCGCGCGACGCTCACGGCAGCGCAGTCCTACCCTCACCGCTCCGTGTGGTGCGTCTTCCAGCCACACACCTATACCCGCGCGAAGCTTCTTCGCAAGGAGTTCGTGCGTGAGCTCGCGCTCGCGGACAAGATCGTCATGGCGGACATCTATGCCGCCCGCGAGATCGACGACGGAACGATTTCCTCCGCTGACCTGCGCGATGACCTGATCGCGATGGGCAAGGAGGCGTATTATTTCCCGAGTTTTGATGAAATTACAAAATTTTTGTTGAAAAATTGTGTCAACGGCGATTTGTTGATAACCATGGGAGCCGGAGATATCCTAACTGTGGGCGAATCGTACCTGAAACAATAGTTATCCACAATATCCACAATCCTTTCGGACGAAAGCGGTTGTGGATATTTTCATTCCGGGGCACTTTTCGCGGTGGATAACTTACGTTTCGCGGGAGGCCGCAACTACGCGGGTTTCGCGCATTTTCCGGGAAATTTTCCGCGGAAAATTATCCACGTTATCCACAATATCCGAAAGCCGATTCTACCGATTTCGAACGGTGCTTTAGCTATTTACAATCCCTTTTCCATCCGTTATAATGTGCTTCGCACGGTTCAAAAATAACGGAAGGGAGGGCAACCGAAATGTGCACGATTCGCATGAGATCGAAGACAAGACAGTTCGGTACGGCCGTCCCTGATATTTTTATTGACCGGTACATGAACGAGCTGGACGGTTCGTTCATCCGGGTATACCTTTACCTGCTGCGGCACTACACCGGAAGCAACCCGGAGCGCCGCGATTCCGCAGAGCTTTCCGTCTCCGTGATGGCCGACCGGCTCCGCTGCATGGAGTCCGACATTCACCGCGCTCTGCGCGAACTGAAGAAGCTCGGCCTTCTGGATGTCTCCTTCGACGCGAACAACCGCGTCACGGGCATCGAGCTGATCGATCTGTTCGATGTGACGGCAGAGACGCAGGATACGGAGTACGATCCCACCCCTGCTAAGACCGCCGCGCCGGTGCGCGAAGCCGCATTTTCCGCGACAAATGCTTCCGGGACCGCTGCCCCCGCGTCCGTTGCCACAGTGACCGCTTCGGCGTCCTCCGAGGAGGATGACAGGTTGGAGGACAGACCGGACTTCGACGGCATGGAGAAGGCCTTTACCGTAACTAATGAGATCCAGGACCGCTTTGAGAAGGATCCCGCATACAGCGGCCTCACCGACCTTTTGGAGCAGCTGCTGAACGCGCCGATGAGCCCCGATCTGTACCGGCTGATGCTTTTCGCCTACGACGGGCTGCGCTTCCCGAAGGATCTTGTCATATACCTTTTCGATTACTGCATCGAGCTTCACAAGGCAAATCCGAATTTTATGCGCAAGGTAGCCGTCAACTGGGCGGCCAACGGCATCTCCTCCGAGAAGGAGGCACAGCAGTTTGTGCTTCAGTATGATGCCGCGGTGCGCGTCGTTCGCGACCAGTTCGGTCTTCACCGAATGCTCGGCAAGGGGCAGCTGGAATTCATCCAGCGGTGGTCCCGCCAGTGGAGCATGCCTGCCGAGCTCATCGAGGAAGCCTGCCGCCGCACCATCAGCAACACCGGCGACCCGAGCTTCCCGTACGCCGAGAAGATCCTGTCCTCCTGGCATGATTCCGGCTTCACGAAGCTTGACGAGGTCCGCGCCGCGGACGAGAACCGCCCGCAGAAGGCATCCCGCACCGACCGCCGTATGGGCGAGGACGGGCAGGGCAGCGCAGGCGCTCCGAAAAATGCGTTCAATTCCGGCTACAGCCAGCGGGATTACACCCCGGAGGAGTATTCCGAGCTGGAGCTTGCCATGCGCAAGCGGCACTGAGGAACTGTGATTCCTTGCACCTACCATTTTCCGGAGGATACCGAGTATGAGTCTCACCTCATCCGAATACCAACAGATACAACAGATTTATGAGGAACGACGCTTAAACAGCGAGAAGGAACTGGCGCAGCGCAAGGCCGAGCTGTACGAGAAGATCCCCGCCCTGGCGGAGATCGACGAGCAGCTGATCCACGGCTCTGTACAGGCCGCGAAGCTCGCCCTCGAGGGCAACAGCGCTTCCCTCGACGCGCTCTCGCGCACGAACGCCTGGCTGATCAGCCGCAAGAAGCAGCTCCTGACCGGAGCAGGCTATCCCGAGGATTATCTGGAGCGCCGCTACTGCTGCGAGCTCTGCCGCGACACGGGCAGCGTGAACGGCAAGGCGTGCAACTGCTTCCGACGCACCGTGATCGATCGGTTCTATATGGACGAAGGCCGTCGGGAACGTCTTTCGAAGGAGAATTTTTCGACCTTTGATCCGGAGATGTACTCCGCGCAGTCCATCGACCGCGCGACGGGCAAGACGTACCGGGAGATCGCCCTGGAGGCCCTCGCCGACGCCCACGCCTTCGTCGACAACTTCGGCAGAGTCTACCGGAACCTGCTCATCAACGGCAACACCGGCGTCGGAAAGAC
>CADBLW010000140.1 GCA_902795625.1 uncultured Lachnospiraceae bacterium
CGGGATGCGTGTTAATGTGCTCGATCAGGCGGTCCGCATACTTGCTCATCTTGAAGAAGTACGCCTCCTCCTTCGCCGGCTGAACCGGCCGCCCGCAGTCCGGGCAGCAGCCGTTCACCAGCTGCGACTCCGTCCAGAACGACTCGCAGGGCGTGCAGTACAGGCCTTCATAGCTGCCCTTGTAAATGTCGCCCTTCTCGTACATTTTCCGGAAAATCTTCTGAATCTGAAGCTCGTGGTCCGCGTCCGTGGTGCGGATGAATTTGTCGTACGAGGTGTTGACGCGGTCCCAGATCCTGCGGATCTCGCCTGCGGTCCGGTCGACAAATTCCTTCGGCGTCAGCTCCGACTCAAAGGCCTTGATCTCGTTCTTCTGTCCGTGCTCATCCGTGCCCGTCTGGAAGAACACGTCGTAGCCCTGGAAGCGCTTGAAGCGCGCGATGGCATCCGCCAGGATCGCCTCGTAGGTGTTGCCGATGTGCGGCTTGCCCGACGCGTAGGCGATGGCGGTGGTGATGTAGTAGGGTTTCTTCTCTGCCATAGTTGTCCTCCTGCTTGATTGATACCGTATTTTTGTTCTCCGATACCTTCAGCCGAACATTTTCCGTGCGCAGTCGCTCTCCATTACGCCGCGTAACCTCACGTTTAATGCTAAAACTTAAAGAGACTCCCGCCTTTATATAAAGACGAGAGTCCGTGACTTCGTGGTACCACTTTATTTCGCATATTTCTATGCCTCAGCAGCTGCGGATATAAATCGACAGCCTTGCGCTCTAACGGGCGCACCCGGCGGAACCTAAGCGCTTGCGCGCCTCGCCCCCGCAGCTCCGGGACCATGTTCACGATGTCGTTCCCCGCTCCGTTCTCAGCTACCCGGATTCTCTGTGGCGGATTCGCATCGGTACTCTTCCCTTCATCGCCGAAAAGTATCAGATTGTCAACAATATACACCTGTCCTCAAATTATTGTCAACAGTTTTCTCCCGTGCGGCGGCGCATTTTCCGAAAAATACCGATGCAATTGTCGCAAAGATTATGTATAATAGGCTTGATCCTACGTTTCGCACCAAGGAGGTTTCCGGTACCGATGCCGTCGTATTATTACAATCGAACCAAGCTGCGCGGCGGCAATTATGAGAGTCTGAACTGCAGCGGCACCATCATCATGCTCGGCGCCATCAAGACCGAGGTCATGCGGATGAGCGGGGATTTCTTCGGCGAATACACGCTCAAGGCCGGCACGCTGCACATGACAGGGTCCCTGCGTGTACCCCAGCTGCGCTGCGGCAGCGCCTTCTGGTACGGCAACTCCGTCACCCGGTGCAATATGCAGGTTTCGCAGCACCTCTCCATCACCGGACAATTCATCGGCGAAGGCACCATCGTTTCCCCCGTCGTGCGGATGAGCGGAACGATCTCCTACAACGGGCCCATCACGGCCAGGGAGATCACCGCCTACGGCGTGCTCACTCTGGGGAAAATAGAGGCCGACGCGATTCATCTTGATTTTTCCGACAGAAGTCTCTGCACCGCGATCAAGGGCAAGCAGATTGTCCTCACCCCCCGCCGGAAGAGCTTCATCGAACGTCTTCTCCTTCCTGCGCAGTCGGTAAACAATACGGTTCTCACCGTGACGGAAGGCATCACCGGCGACAATGTAGTTCTGGAGCGCATCTTCGCCGACACTGTGACCGGCAACGATGTCATCATCGGCCCCGGTTGTCAGATCAACAAGGTGTATTACCGCGATCATATATATATTGACGAAGCCTCGTATGTCGGCTGGTACGAACCTCTCCCGGACCCCTCCGAGAAGACCGACAATCCGTAACGATCGGAGCCATCATGAAAAAGCCCTCTCCAAGCCAACCGATGTTTGACATGGTAACGCCGCACTTCACCGACGAAGCGCGGCAACAATTGTTTACAGAGGTCTGCGACCGCACGGAGGAGGAGCTGACGGCCATGAACGGCATCGGAACCCTTGCCGAGAAGACGATCCACTCCGTTCTGAAACACTTCTATGCCGAAGCTCCGGAGTATGAGGAGCTCCGCGTTCTTCCGCCCGCAGGCCGCGGGACCGGCTTTGTCGCCGATGTCGCGCGCCCCGAGGGCATTTTCGAGATCCAGACACGGCACTTCTATCTTCTTAAGAAAAAACTGACGGCATTTCTCGCGGTTTCACCCGTGACGATCGTCTACCCCGTCACCCACCGCAAGACC
>CADBLW010000141.1 GCA_902795625.1 uncultured Lachnospiraceae bacterium
AGACGCCGGTGCCGACAGAGACACCAACACCTGTGCCGACAGAGACACCGGTACCAACAGATACACCAACACCGACAGAAACCCCGGCACCGACAGAGAGTCCGACACCAACACCGACAGAGAGTCCGACACCAACACCTACAGAGACACCTACGTCGACACCCACAGTGAGCCCTACGCCGAGTCCCAAACCTACCAAAACTCCTACGCCGAAACAGCCGTCGGTTACGGAGACACCGAAGATCACGCCTCCGGACAGCGCACCTCCGAAGGAGGAAACGCCGAAAACCGGAGATCCGATTTCGGAGACAGCGTATGTACGCTGGCTGCTGGTTGCATTTTCCGCAATATGTGTTGTCCTGTTCCTGAGAAGACGGGAAAGGAACTGAGGAAAACATGTCGGAAACGCATGAGAAACGGGCGAGTCTTCATTGAGAATCGGACTGTTTTATGCTATAATATGCTAGATACAGAGAGTATTAGTTTTGGTTACAGTTTGGTTAGATGAGGTCACTCCCTGCCTTAAGGATTCAGTCACAGTGGAGAGCGGTGAAGATGATAAACTATGACAAGTACCAAGAGATGCTTCTCTGTTTGCCGGCTCCGGTTTTGGGAAGCCAGCTGCCTGATGTGCAGATTGACATTGCGGCGCTTTTAGCCTATGCGCATTCAAAGGGAGTGAAGGCAAATGAGCTGAGCGATGAAGAAAAGAACCGCTTCATCATCGGCGGTACCGTTCAGTCTCTGCAGGAGAGCGTTCGAAACAATTCTCCGTACAAAAACCTCGCCGAATGGAATGCTGCGAATGAATAAGTGATTGTTTGCTGCCATCCTCTCGATTGAGGGTGGCAGTTTTAAAAGAGTAAAAGAAAGTAAAAGTTTTCGAAAACAGTAAAAAATAGTAAACGGCGATGAATGGGGACGTGTAAGCTTTACACTGCCGCTTTTTGACGAATTTGTTTTAACCAACTACGAGTGAGGAGGATCCTATGTCACTTGAGAAAAGCATAATGACGGACGAACAAATGAGAAGTATTCTCCTCAATTCGTACGGGTTACAGGTACAGTCTGCCCGCAAGCTGCCACTCGGTTCCGCCAACTGCTTCCGGGTCGAATGCGCGGAAGGGACGTACTTCCTGAAGGAATACCAGAGCGAGATCACGCGCGGGGCGGTGGAGCGCGAAGCCGCGGTGACGGAGCATCTGGCGGGGAAGGATTTTCCGGTGGCGAGGTTCATAAAGACCGTGGACGGAAACGTCTGCACCGAGGCGGAAGGCCATATCATAAGCGTGCAGGAGTACATCGAGGGCGAGTCGTATCTGAATGACCTGCCGAAGCCGCTTTTCAAGGAGAGCGCGAAGTATCTCGGGATGCTGCATGCGGCATTGAAAGACTATCCGATGGAACGCGGAATGGACGAGCAGTGGCTCGCGAGTTTCTCGGTGGAGGACGCGGTTGCGAAGTTTGACAGGCTGCTTTCGGCCATGAGACCGGATGAGGAACTCCGTGACGTAAACCTCCTGCGTACCCTTGCCCATATCCGCGCGGACCTTACCTACAAGAAAGAACTGGTTCGCAAGCTCCCGCAGTGGAGGCGTTACTTTGACGGAATTACGTATACTCCGACCCACGGAGATTACACGGCGTGCCAGCTGATCTGTGACGGCGATAAGGTCAAAGCGGTCATCGATTTCTCGGCGGCCATGTGTCTGCCCGCCGTTTGGGAGATCATGCGTTCCTACATTCAATCCGGCGGAGCATGTCGGGGCGGAGCGCCGTTTGACATTGATGATTTCGTCGCGTACGTGAACGAGTACAGGAAGTACGCGCCGCTTACCGAGCGCGACCTTACGGCGATGCCGTATGTCTATATCTACCAGCTTTCGCAGAGCTCCTACGGCTACAAGGAGTTTCTGGTCCTAAAGACGGAAAACCGCAACGACCTTCTCCGGTTTGCCTTCTGGCGCACGGACATTTGCCGCGAGATCGAGCGGAGAGCGGAGGAGATCAGCCGCGCGTGTAAGGAACGGCTGTAGAATTTGCTGCGCATTTTCCGAAAAATGCTGTGTCGCGGTGCCGGTAAGAAGGCGGCGGGCACGGGGGCTCGGCGCAACATGCCGCTTGCCTTTTCGCGGAAAATGTGCTATATAGGTGTGTGAATGCAGGAGGTGCCGCGCGTGTTGCACCGGCCGCCTGTTGGCTTCGTTTGGATTGGAGGTATAAGTATGCAATATAAGACAAGTGGGACCTGCTCGTCGCAGATCTCGTATGATGTGGTAGAGGAAAATGGCGTTGAGGTAGTGCGCAACGTGGTATATACCGGCGGCTGCAACGGCAATCTGCAGGGCATCGGCCGTCTCGTGGAAGGACTTCCGGTTGATGAGGTGATCGCGAGA
Source organism: uncultured Lachnospiraceae bacterium (assembly GCA_902795625.1). GTDB lineage: Bacteria > Bacillota > Clostridia > Lachnospirales > Lachnospiraceae > ISDg. The sequence goes on from CADBLW010000141.1 coordinate 2,397, forward strand.
CTGGAGGGTATCCGCTGCGGATATAAGTCGACTTCGTGCCCGGACCAGCTGGCCAAGGCTTTGCTGGCTTACAAAGCATCCAAGTAATCGACTTCGCGGAATAAACTGTGCGCCGGAACGGCGGAAATCGCAGTCGGCGCATATCAATCGGCGGTGACGCCGAGCAGAAAGAGAGGCAGATGGCAAATGCGTTTCGCATTTGCCATTTTAACGGAAACATGAAAAAAATCGTACTCACAGGCGGCGGCACGGCGGGACATGTCACGCCGAATATCGCTTTGATCGACCGGTTGAAGGAGGAAGGCTTCGAGGTTTCCTATATCGGGTCCAAAACCGGTATCGAGAAGGAACTGATCGAAAACCTCGGAATTCCGTACTACGGGATCAGCTCCGGCAAACTGCGGAGATATTTTTCACTGAAGAATTTCACCGATCCGTTCCGCGTGCTGAAGGGATGCCGGGAAGCGAGAAAACTGATGAAACAGCTGAAGCCGGACGTCGTGTTCTCCAAGGGCGGATTTGTGTCGGTGCCCGTGGTGCGCGCGGCGGGAAAGGCGAAGATCCCGACCGTCAGCCATGAGTCGGACATGACTCCGGGACTGGCCAACAAACTGAGCATCCGGTACGCCACGAAGGTATGCTGCAATTTTGCGGAGACCCTCGCGCATGTGAAGGGCAAGGGCGTTCACACCGGAACGCCGATCCGCAAGGAGCTGTTCACGGGAACGCGGGAGGCCGGCCTTGCGTATGCTGGATTTGACGGGGCAAAGCCCGTGATCCTCGTGGTCGGCGGAAGCACCGGCGCAGTGCGCGTCAACGACGCGGTGAGGGCCGCGCTGCCGAAGCTGCTGCCGGAATTTGACATATTGCACCTCTGCGGCAAGGGCAAGACCGACCCGTCCGTCAACGAGGCGGGCTACGTGCAGAAGGAATACTGCGACCGCGAAATGAAGGACGTGCTGACGATGGCGGATGTCGTGATCTCGCGCGCCGGGGCCAATTCCATCTGCGAGCTGCTTGCACTGCACAAGCCGAATTTGTTGATCCCGCTCTCGGCGGAGGCAAGCCGCGGCGACCAGCTGTTGAACGCGGCGTCCTTTGAGAAGCAGGGCTTCAGCATGGTTTTGCAGGAGTCGGAGATCACGCCCGAGGTACTCACGGAAAAGGTGCAGGAGCTGTACAACAACCGCGGAAAATACATCGAGGCAATGGAGAAGAGCCCGACCTCGGATGCGACCGAGATGATCGTGAGCATGCTGAAGGAACTGAGCGAGAGCAAGTGACCTCGTTCGGAAAATGCATAACTACAAAAATACATAACCGCAAAAAGAAGGCGACGACGGAAAACCCGGCGTCGCCTTTCGCATTCAGTTGGCAAAAAAGTACTTATCGCGGCCAAATAAAACTTACTCCATCTCGGCAGCAATCTTAGCAGCCCACTCCGCAGCCTCACCGTCGGCATAGGACTCGTGCGGCCAGACAGGGAGAATACCGTCGCCCTCGAAGCGGGGCACAATGTGAATGTGCAGGTGGAACACCGACTGACCGGCAGCGGTACCGTTGTTCTGCAGCACGTTGATGCCGTCGCA
>CADBLW010000142.1 GCA_902795625.1 uncultured Lachnospiraceae bacterium
GAGGAGCTCGGCGTCGGCACGAAGGCGCTGAACGCGCGGTCCTTCGCGTGGTTCCTGATCTCGTGGGATGTGCGGATCCGCCGCATGCCGGAACTCAATGAGCGCGTCGTCGTGGGCACGTACCCGTATCATTTTCACGGAATGCTCGGAAGCCGTGCGGTGTACATGAAGACACCGGAGGGCGAGGTGCTTGCGGAGGCGGACGCGCAGTGGGCGATGATGGACACGGCGCGCATGCGCATGACGAAAATCCCGGAGGATATCCTGACAAGCTATGAGCTCGGCGACGGGCCGTTGTTTGAGGGGAAGGGCCGGAAGCTCGAGCCTCTCGGTGAAGGGGCCGAAACCGCAGTCTGCGATCCCGTGCCGGTGCAGGAGTACATGCTCGACAACAACGGGCACGTGAACAACGGACAGTTCGTGCATCTGGCGATGAGCTACGCGCCGAAGGGACAGGCGTGGAGCGAGCTTCAGGTGGTGTACAAAAAGCAGGCACGTCTTGGAGACCGGATCACACCGGTGGTGAGCAGAGACGGCGGCCGCGAGAGGATCTCCCTCGAGACGGACGAGCCGGCCTGCGTTGTGGAACTATCCTGATTTTTTTAGAAAACGCAGATTAAGGCATATCATTTTCCGTAACGGAAAATGAAGAAAACCGACAGTTGAGCGGCGTCACGCGGGTGATGCCGCTTTTTTGCTTGTGAAATCCTCCGTTGTGCGGTACAATGACAGAAAGGGCACAACGGCAAAGGTATTGGGGTTACGGCAAGCCGGGTGCGTGTAGTGTATGGAGGTGCATATATGGGGAAGGGAGTTATACGGTTTTACGAGCCTGACAGCGAGTACGGCTACCTGAGCAACTGGTACATGTCGGATTTCATGTACGCGGGGCGCAGGTATCATTCGATGGAACAGTACATGATGTTCCAGAAGGCTTTGACGTTCGGGGATCTGGAGATCGCCGATAAGATCATGGCGTCGCGCGATCTGCCGGAGATCAAGAAACTCGGACGGAGCGTCGCGCACTACAACGACGTGCTGTGGAAGACGATCCGCGTGCAGATCATGCGCCGAGGCATCCGCGCCAAATTCCAGCAGAACCCGGAGCTTCTCTACAACCTGCTCCGCACAGGCAGCTCGCTGCTCGCGGAATGCGCGCCCCGAGATCTCGTCTGGGGTATCGGTATGGACATCGAGGACGCCCGAAGCGGTGACCCGAAGGAGTGGAAGGGCCGCAACCTGTTAGGGCGCACGCTCATGCGTGTGCGTGAGGACCTGCGCGCATGGTGCTCGGTCGCGGGAGCTACGGTGACACAGTATGTCGATGCCGTCGACCTTCGCGTGCCGCAGCCGGTCCGCGTCTCCCGGAAGCAGGATTCCGACAAGGCGGAGCGGATCCGCCGCGAGCTGGAGGCAGCCGCAGGCATCGGCGAGGCTTTGCCCGATCCTTCCTCGGAAAATGAAGGCACCTTCGGAGGAAGTGTCCGGGAAGCCCGCGAAACGTCCAATGAGGGCTTCGGAAGCCGCGCGGAGGATTACAGTACCCGCAGGCAGTTCGGTGCCGACGACACCGAGAGCTCCTCGGATGTGTCCGTATGGAACATGCACATCTATGAGGCGTGCATGCTGCCGTATCTTTCCGAGATCGTTGCGACATGGATGGAGGAGGTGTTCTTCAACCTTCGCCGCAGCCGCTCGTACGAGGATCTCGGCGTTGCAAACTATACCTTCGAGGAACTCGAGTGGATGCTTCGGAGCGGACAGAGCGCCGGGCTTCCGATCGCGGGCTTCTTCGAGATGAAACAGGATATTTTCGACCTTATGCGGTACCGCGGCGGACTTCGCAATCCGGCCACGCTGCTCGCGCAGGTTGAGAGCATGACGGACGGGTTCCACGAGACCATTCCGTCGACAGACACCGAACTCGCGGAGGACGAGATCGAGGAAGCGTCCTCGGAGCAGTACGAGGAGACCCACATCTTCGTGGATGTGGCGAACCGCGACGTGAGCAACCGCCTTGTGGGCACCCAGGATCCCGGAAGGACATCCGCTCCGGAGACATATCTCGGAGCATCCACCGAACTCAGCCCTGCGGTTACGGCGCAGTCGTATGTTCCCGAGGAGGGAGAGGAAGCGACGACCAACTTCGGTTCCGCCGTCGGCGAGGGAGTTCGCGCCGACGATCTCTGGAGCTCCATCCGCAACATGGAGGACGATACGGCGGGCGGAGACGAAACCGTTGTCGAGGCGGCCGCACCCGTGAGCGAGGCGGCGGAAACGGCGGAGGAGACCGGATCCGAGCCCATCGAACTGGAGCTTACGGCTATCGATCCGGATACCGAATACGATATTATCGCCACCGCGGAGTACGAGGTTGTCTCCAAGCCGGAGACGGAGGAGTATCCGTTCACGGCAGCCGAAAGCACGGAGGCAGCGGCGGAATACGAAACCGCGGAGGCCGGGGCGTCGGTTGAGACAGAGTATACAACAGCGGAAAATGCCGATGCGGAAGCGTATGCAGCAGCCGCTGAGACTGCCGATACTGGTACGGGCGCCGGTCAGTATGCCGGGGCAGCTGCCGGTGAAGAGACGGCAGCGGA
>CADBLW010000143.1 GCA_902795625.1 uncultured Lachnospiraceae bacterium
CAACATCGCCGTGGCGGTCATCGAGGTGGAGCGAGGCGGATTTGACACCCACGAGTACCTGAGCGGCATCAAGTTCGGCAACATGGAGTTCAACCAGATCTACGACACGTTTGACAAGAAGTATTCTCTGGAGTGAGCAGGGTGCGCCGAGCGATCGGCGCAAAGGAAGTTTTTTGCCGGGGCGGACGACGGAGCGTTTTGCTGAACAACTAAAGAACATTTTTCGAAAAATAAAGGCATGCGGAACCGAGGTTTCGCGTGCCTTTTTTGTGCGGGGGGATACTAATAGTAAATATTAATTACTTTTAAATGTAAATGATATTGACATTACGCAGGGAGTGTGGTATAGTATGCGGCAAGCGAAAAAACAGCGGGAAAGTTGCGGACGAAAAACTTGTTTGTAAGCGGCTGTATATGGTATAATATGATGTACTCTTTCGGTTTTGTGAAAACCGATACCGATGCACGGGGGAAAGAGGCTTCCCGGCATGCAATAAGCCTGCCGGGGGAGGAGGTTGTCTATGCGGAGAAAGACAGCGATAACAGTGATGCTAACGTTGCTTTGCAGTTTGCTCGTTTTTGACAGGACGGAAGTGGCGACGGCCGAGTCAATGTACATCCGAAAGATCGTTTCGGTTGTATATGACGATTCGGGAAGCATGAAGAGCCAGGATAGATGGGCGAACGCGAACTATGCGATGCAGATGTTCTGCGGCATGCTCAACAGCGAGGACCAGCTGTATGTCACATACATGCATCGCTCGCAGAGCATTTCGGGGTACACGCCGGAGAAGGTCGACCTGTCGGCGGTCGGGATACAGGCGTCTGTAGACGCGATCCGCGCGATCAAGGATGACGGATCCACCCCGTACACTGCTGTTGAACTGGCATTTGATAAACTGAAACAGGTGCCGGATGCCAATCCGAACACACAATACTGGCTGGTTGTCATTACCGACGGCGCGTTTGACGAATGCGCGACCGACGGAGTTATCGATGACAAAGACAGAACGTTTTTGAACGATCATCTGGATGAGTATACCAAAACCGTGATGCCGAACGGCACCACGCCGAAGGTTACTTACCTGAGCATCGCAGGAGCCCTCGCGCCGGATGAGGATCAAAGCAAAGGAATATACACATATTACGCGAACAACACGGCGGAGATCATCGACGCGATGAACGGGCTGGCGGACAGAGTATCCGGACGGACCAGACTTGACCGGAGCAGCATTACGATACTTGACAGCAATACACTTCAGGTTTCCTCGGCGATCCCGCTGCTCAATATCGCGGCATTCGTTCAGGGCAGCGACGTCAGGATCGTCAAGGCAACTCACGGACAGGACTCGATAATACCGATCAGCCGGCAGGCTTTGATCAATTATCCAAACCATCCGAACCTTCAGGGCAGCTCATATCTGCTCGGAGATTCGCAGACGGTCATCGGTTCGGGAACGTACAATATCGTGTTTGACAAGGAAGTGGACATTAACGATGTCGTAGTTCTCTTTGAGCCGGCCCTTGAAACCCGGATGACAATCACCCTGAACGGTAAGGAGATCGTCGACAACAGCGAGCTGGATGACGCTCAGGAAAATGACAAGGTTTCGGTATCCTGCAAGATATACGAAATGGGCACGAACAAGGAGATCGACCCTTCGCTTCTGCCGGCAGGAACAAGTTTTGAGATAACCGTGCTTGAGAACGGCACGGAGGTCAAGAAGAGCACGGGACAGGAGATGACACTGTCCGACTACGTGTTAAAGCAGGTACCCACGGAACTTTCGGCGGCCGTGATCATCGAAGGGTTCAGCCCGATCCAAAGATCCGTACGGTTTACACCCAAGGAATATGCGCCGCGGGTTGTTTATACGATCTCGTCGGCGTTCGAGAGTGATACAAAAAGTGTTAAGTATGACGACATAGCATCGAATAAAGATCTGGCGATCGGTTTTACGGTTTACGCTGACGGAAACGCGATAACCGATGCGAATACCGTAAAGGATTTAAATCCGACGATCAACGTATCCCCGCAGGGAAACGGCGGCAATGTCTCGTATTCCGATGACGGCAGGATCATCTTTACACCGAATGCTGCATCCACGCAGGACATGAGCGCGGGCAGCTACACGGTGGATGTAACATGCACGCTCCTTGACGGAACCTCGGCACGCGAAACCTATACCGTGCTGCTTTCCGACTATCAGGTGTTTGCGGCCGACGCGGACCGCTCGGTCAAGAAGACGGAACTGTTTGAAAACACTGCTTCGGTTTCATTTTACATCACCAAGGACGGCGTCCGGCTCGGCAAGGCGGACGTGGAGCAGCAGCTTGAAATCCTGCTGAACAAGGAGCACGAGAAACTGAAGACCAGGGTTGAGGTGAGCGACGACGGAACGATCACGGTCACGCCCTACAGCGAGGAAAAGCATGAGCTGACCTTCGGAAGCTGGTGGAAAAACTGGATCTACTACTTCGGACTGTCCGGCAAGGACGTCGAGGTAACGCTTCGCCATCAGTACGGCACGGGCAAGGCGAAGATCGACATCGTCGGCGAGGACTCCGGCTATGTCATGTGGAATGTATACGCGCCGCTGTTGCTGGAGCTTCTTCTGCTGGCATCGATCATTGCCTATATCGTGAGATATTTTACGAAGGCAAGGTTTGCGCCCAACGGCGTGCTGTATGTGGGTTCGATCACCCGGAACAGAGGCAACGGAGGCTCGCACAGCCTGGAACTGGCGGAGTTCCCGCTCAGAAAATACAACAAGTTTTCAAACCTGTGGAACCCGTTCAAGGAACTGACCGTATCGGTGGGCGGCATCAGCGTTACCGCAGGCCGCGGAAACACGATCATCTGCAACGAACAGTTCCCGTGGTATTCGGACGCGATCCGGCCGAAGGCGAGAAGCCTGGTCATCCGGTCGCCGAAGGAAGTGGTCGAGCACTGCAGCGAGGGCAACGGAGAGCTCATCATCTATGAGATCTCGCCGTCGCGCGTCATGGACGAGCAGGACAGACATGTATCGCAGGATGATACGGTGTACTATTTCAGCAGCGCGGAGATCGATTATGAACGCTCCGGCCCCGGCAAACGGGAAGTGATCGAGAGTGCTAACGCGTTTTGTTATTCAACATTGCAATAAACCAAAGGAGGACTAAGATGGCACGGACATTACTGTTAGGACTTGGAGGTACGGGCAGCCGCATCGTTAACAGCGTGGCGGACGAACTGACAAGGAACAAGATCGGATTTAACAACGGGGAGATCTGCTGCGCGGTGCTCGATACCGACTCCAACGACAACAAGAGGCTTGTCAACACGAAGGTCGGTGTGCCGGTGATCGCGACCAGCAAGAACCGGACGATCAAGGATTATATCCGCATGTACTCGGCGAAGGGAATCAAGGACTGGATGCCGGAGTCGCCTTCTCTGCTGATGGAGAGCATGAAGGACGGAGCGTCCCAGATGAGACCGAAGTCGAGACTGGCTCTCATGGACTGCATCGCGGATAAGACCATCGACGAACTGCAGAAGTACATCGTGGAGCTGTTCGGCTCGAGCGATGATGACAAGGTTCGTGTCATGATCGTATCTTCACTCGCGGGCGGAACCGGATCCGGCATGTTCATCCAGGTTGCGCTGTGGCTGCGGAAGTTCTTCACGGGACGCAGATGCTCGATCACCATCCGCGGCATCTTTGTCCTTCCGGACGTCTTCATCAAGACGATCAAGGATATCCACGATGATGACACGGAGAAGCAGAGCCTGTACGCAAACGCGTACGGCGCGATCCGCGAGCTGAACGCGATCACGAAGATCAAGACGAAGGAGGGCTTCAAACTGTCCCGTCCGCTCGTCATCGACGATCTGTTCAACAGCGAGAAGAATCAGCCGGACGGTCTTCCGGTATACAACTACGCATTTTTCGTCGACGATATCGCAGAGGGCGGCGGAGAGCTCAAGAGCATCACCGACTATGAGCAGGTGATCGCGAGACTTGTGTATATGCAGCTGTTCGCCCCGATGCATGACGATATGTACTCGGAGGAGGACAACCTGTTCAAGCGCTTCCAGAAGAGCGAGGAGCCGGTGTTCGGCGCCTGCGGTACTGCGAAGGCAATCTATCCCTTCGATGATGTTCTGGAGTACTGCGTGCTCCGTGCAACGCAGGAATCGATCTCCGTCGGCTGGAGACGGATTGACGAGGAGATCCAGGAGAAGCAGCGCCGCGAGGAGGAGAAGGTGAGAAACGGTATGGTTTCCATCCGCCGTATCGATCCCCGCGCCGAGTATATGAGACTCTTCGAGGACAAGGCATCGAAGACCGGCAATGAGATCGGATCGGACCGCCTGTTTGTCAATATTGCCCTCGATGTGAAAAATGAGATCAGAAGAAAGCAGGAGGACGGCACCTACGAGGCGGAGTACACCGACAAGGTGGAGGACTTCATCGAAGAGCTGAACGAGATGGTCGTCAGAGCGGTGGATTCCGACGAGAGAGGAAGCGTCAGCGCACTCCGGCTGCCGAAGACCTGGGTCAACCAGGATTCGGATGACGCGGGTACTCTGCAGAGAACCGTTCAGACGAAGGCCAAGGCCGTGACCAGATATCTCACGGATTTCAAGAACGCTGTGGATGAGATCGCCGAGGGTGTGGTTGACGCGCTGTGTCCCACCAACATCGGAGACATCAATCAGGAAAATATCTCTTCGGTATACGGCTTCTTCACCAAGAAGGATAACGCGGAGAAGACATACTTCGTGCATCCGATCGCGATCCGTTACCTGCTGTACAGGCTGAACGACGCATTGGAGGAGATCAAGAACACGACAGATCTGGAATCCTCGTACTCCAGCGCGGAGAAGGGTTACGGAAACGGCAAGAAGAAGATCAGCTTTGACAATCCCAAAACCCGTGAGGTTGAGAAGGATGCCATCGCGTATCTCAAGAGCAAGGGAAGATTCCAGAGCCAGACGAAATTCCTCGCGGAATTCAGAAACCTCTATTATCAGCACAACAGCGGTCAGGTTGAACTGTGCCGCGCGTATGCGATCGACGCTCTGAAGTACTATACCGCGGTCAAGCTGTCCGAGCGGATCAGCACGCTGACCGAGGTTGTGGAAACCTTCTTCCGGAACCTTGTCAAGGTTTCGAACACCGTTCGCGACAAGCTCTTTGACAACATTCAGAAGAATGCCGAGACGAGCCAGAAGATCATCTACGTATGCGCCAGCGAGAAGGAGAAGGAAGCCCGCTACAAGACGCTGCAGCTTGATACGGTGAGCAGCAACAAGTACATCAACGCGATCATCGCGAAGGCTATCTACAGCAGGTTCTGTGTTGAGGAAAATTCCGAGGCGCTGAACAATGCCAAGTATAAGGATGAGAGCATCGAGAGAGTGTTCTTCAAGGAAGTGACCAAGGCATATGGCGAAAGGATCAAGAAGAAGAACAACAGCGACATCGATCTGAACATCTACGCAGCAGTGTGCGCAAGCTCCGATTTTGCGTACGAGGCAGAGAGAAGCCGCAAGGCACAGCTGGATGACGAAGAGGATGACAGCTCCGCACGTCTCACCGAAGAGGGCGGCCTCGACGAGGAAGTGGTGACGGAACAGACCAAGCGTCACCAGAGACATGTGCAGGCGATGATGGATCTCACGAAGGAGCTGCGCGCGATGAGCGCACCGTTCCTGATCACGGACGACGAGTGCCCGGAGGATCCCGATGAGCATCTTACGGAATCGGACGACGACGGGGACGAAGG